>JAXDMU010000365.1:0-2554 GCA_034665905.1 Aliidongia sp.
CCTTGGGCCGGCCGGTCGAGCCCGAGGTATAGAGCCAGAACGCGACATCCTCGCGATGGGTATCGGCCGCTTGCGTCAGGGGGTTGGCCGCGTCCAACAGCGCGTCGAGTTTCGGCCAGGGGCCGTCGCCGACCGAGATGAAGGCGATTTCGGGATGGTCGTCCGCGATCTGGCGCCATTCCGGGACGCATTCCGGCGAAACGAACACCGCCGAAGCGCCGCTGTTCGCCAGAATCCATCGGTAATCGTCGGCCGCAGCAGACGTGTTGAGCGGCACTGGAATGACCCCGGCCTTGATCGCGCCCAGAAAAACCGTCGGGAAATCGACGGTATCGAGCAGGCAGAGCAGAACCCGCTGGTCGCGTCCGATGCCCAGCCCGGCAAAGGCGCCCGCCATCCGGTCGACCCGCCGGGCCAATTCTGCATAGGTCGTGGCACCGTTCTCGTCGATGATTGCGACCCTGGCCCCCCGACCGGCCAGGAGATTCGGTTCCAGCAGATCGACGGCCGCGTTGAAACGCTCCGGCAGATCTTCCAGCGTGCACGCCGTCGCGGTGCTCATCGGCTGCCTTTCCGGTTTCATCGGGCGATGCTCATGCGGCCCGGACATAGTCGTAGTCGAAGCCGTGATTGTTGATCCCCCGATCGGGTGGGGCGATCCAATTGGCGATCTTGCCGATCTCGGTCACCGCGACCATCAGCGACCGGACATAGGCGCGATCCGATTCCATGGGCAGGGCGGCGGCGGTTGCCGCGGTCGAGGTCGCCTGACCGGTCACCCCGAACGTGAGGCCGGCCCACAGCCCGACGCGGCGATTGAACCGCTCGGACGGCAGGATCAGCTCGACCTGGAAACCCGCCTTGGCAATCGTGCGGTTCCACCGTGTCAGCCCCATCTGGCAGTCACGGATATAGGCCGACCGCGTGACGTAATTCATCGTGTTGCGGGTCGGCACCTCCTCGATCCCGCGCGGCGTATCGAGCTGCGCCAGCGTGTTCGACGCGTCGTGATCCTCGTAAGTCGCTTCGTCCGGCCGCCCCTTGAGGCCGTTGGCGAAGTAGTTGGCGGCGTTGGAGGAAATCTCGGAGCCAAACAGATCGAGCGCCGAACTGTACCAGAAATTAATGTAGCGCTGGAGCAGCGGCAAATCGATCACGCCGTTCCGGCGCAATGCCACCGGATCATCCGTGCCAAGCTTGACCATCTCCTCCAGCGTCCGCTTGACGATCCGGCCGATGCCGGTTTCGCCGACGAACATATGGTGGGCTTCCTCAGTCAGCATGAATTTGCAGGTACGCGCCAGCGGATCGAACCCGGATTCAGCCAGGCTTTTCAGCTGATATTTGCCGTCACGGTCGGTGAAATAGGTGAACATGAAAAACGACAGCCAATCGTCGATCGGCTCGTTGAAGGTGCCCAGGATGCGCGGATGGTCGATGTCACCGGAGTGGCGATAGAGCAGTTCCTCGGCCTCCTCGCGGCCGTCGCGGCCGAAATAGGCGTGCAACAGATAAACCATCGCCCAGAGATGGCGGCCTTCCTCGACATTCACCTGGAACAAATTGCGCATGTCGTAGAGCGAGGGCGCGGTCAGGGCGAGCATCCGCTGCTGCTCGACGCTGGCCGGCTCGGTATCGCCCTGGGTCACGATCAGGCGGCGCAGCACCGCGCGGAAATCCGACGGCACCTGCTGCCACACCGGCTTACCGCGCTGATCGCCGAATCCGATAGTGCGGTCCGCCTGCTGCTCGGCGAGGAAGATGCCCCAGCGGTAATCGGGCATCTTGACGTGGCCGAAGCTGGCCCAGCCCTTGGCATCGACCGAGGTTGCGGTGCGCAGATAGACCTCGTTCGCCTGATAGCGCTCCGGCCCCAGTTCCTTCCACCATTCGAGGAACGCCGGCTGCCAATGTTCGAGCGCCCGCTGAAGGCCGCGATCGTTCGACAGATCCACATTGTTCGGGATTCGGGACTGGTAATCGATCGCCACGGTCGCTCTCCTCAGACTCGCTTCACATCGAAATCGGCGCGGCGGCCGGTGCCGAACAATTTGAGCGCGCCGCCCTCGCCCACCGCATTCGGGCGGATGAAGATCCAGTTCTGCCAGGCGGAAAGCCGGCCGAAAACCTTGCTCCACACCGTCTCGGCCCCGGCGAAGCGCAGGCTTGCCTCCATCCCCGTCAAGGCGTCGGGCGACAGGCCGGCGCGCTCGTCGATGGCAAGCCGCACCTCGTCGTCCCAATCGATATCGTCGGGCGAAAATGTGACGAGCCCCAGATCATGGGCTTCGCTCGATGGAATCGGCGAGCCGCCGAGCGCGCGCAATTCATTGAGGCGATCGGGCGTGCCCCTAAACCGGCTTGCCAGACGCGTCTGGCCGTTGACCATGGGAAAGACGCCGAAATTGGCGTCGCTCAGATGCAGCACCGGGCCTTTCGCCGGTTCAGACAAAAGCTCCAGCATGTAGGCGCGGTCGGCGGCGAACAGCAGTTCGGCCAGCGTTCCGGCGAAGGCCGAACCCGGCTTCACCAGCGCGTAGAGCGAGCGCGAGGA
>JAXDMU010000366.1:0-2827 GCA_034665905.1 Aliidongia sp.
ATCAGCGAAGGGACGCTGAGAGTTGCCGGCATCGAACTGCGCGACGTGGGTGGCAAGATCCGCTACATCTTGAAAGGCTTCGAGAACCTTCCCCAAGATGCGTCGCAACTCTCCAGCCTGCCGTCTCTGGTGCCTTTACAGGCGGCGATGAATATCCAACAGATCATGGGCATCGTATCGATCGCGCAAAGTGTTGCGATCGCTGCGAGCCTGCGTCGTATCGAGCAGAAGTTGGATGACATCGAGACCCGGCTCGGTGACCTCGACCGACGGCTGTCAGCCGTTGACAGTAAGCTCGACTTGCTCATTGAGTTTCATAAAGCTGCGCCCATAGGGCGTTTGAAGTCGGCAGAAAGACAGGCAATAGCGGCTTTTCGAGACGGCGACAGGACAGCACTGAATTCCGCAGGTACGAGTGCCGACCGTGCGGTCCGCGATTTGCTCGCACTCGCATCGGCGCTGGTGCGCCAGGAGCGGGTGGGCCTCTCGTTGGCGCTCCAGATGCCCCAAGCGTTGGGTGATATCATCTTATCGGTCATGGACGCGCTTGAGGTCGCTTCCGCGATCTATATTGCGCTCAAGCACCCGGACATCGCAGCTAGGATGTTGGATGAGGCCGCTACTGAAATCGAGCGGATGAGAAAGCGCTTGGCGACCAGCCTTATGGAACCGACGCTCTTGCTCGAACGGAGCAAGCTCGACGCAACGCTCGACCCTGCTCTTAGGTCAGCTGGTCAGCAGATGGGACGGGTTTTGGAACAATGTCGCGGCCGCAAAATCTTGATTGAGATGGGTATCATAGGATTTGATCCGCTTCGTCAAGAGTTCGAAACCATAAGTCACCAGGAGGGGTTGGCCATCCAGCGCGTCCCGGAGCAGGTGAACGGGAATTACCACAGATGAGAGTCGATGCGTCATCATCGGCCTCACGGCGGGGGCGCCCAGCTTCGACAGTTTGGCTGGTCGATACTGAGGTCACGGTGGTGTCGGACAGAATCTCGGACCCGTAGGGAGACCGCCACACGAGGCAGTGTACCTCCACCATGATCCCCCTTCATGTCCCGCACTTCACTATATGAACGGCCGGGGGCGGCGCAAAGGTGCCGCCCGACGACGGCCCCACTTGCAAGATGACATCGCATCCTCGTTGACCCCAATCCAGCGAGGATTGCCATGCGCCGATCCATTGTTCTCATCGCCGTCCTGCTCGTCATGCTGTCGGCGGTGATCGCCGATCTCTCCATTGCCCAGACGGTAACGCCCTCCGCGCCCAGCGACCTCAGCTGGTCGGCGCTCGATCCCGGCAATGACTGGTCGGCCCAGGCGATCCAGTCGGTTTTCCCGGTCAACGGCCCGGCGACCAATTCCACCGGCAATGAGGCAACCGTGATCGGCACGATCGTCGGTCAGGTGACCGGCTTCGTCAGCGCCATCGCCATGTTCTTCGTCTGCTACACCACCATCGTGAACATCCACCGCGTCGCCGAGACCTCGAACCTGCTGTCGCGCGGCATGAGTTCGCTGTTCCTGGTCCGCATCGGCTTTGCCGCCATCATGATGTTCCCGCTCAATTCCGGCTTCAGCACCGGGCAGGCGGTCGTGGTTCAGGCCGCGATGTGGGGCATTGGCATGGCGAAGGCGGTCTACACCAACGCGGTCAAGGCGATCGGCCCCGACGCCATGGTCCTGGCCGATCCGATGATCCCCGGTACCCAGACCGTGGTCTTCAATCTGATGCAGAACGAACTCTGCCGCGCGCTGGTCAATCAGGCCGCGGGCAATCCCAATCTGATACCGGCGCCGGTGCCGATCCGGAGCGCGCCCAATCCCGGCGGCCTGCCGGGCGGCTTCATCACCTGGTCCTATTCGCTGGCGCCGGGCAACGAGACCGGCTCGCCGACTTGCGGCACGGTGACGATCCAGCAGCCGAACCAGAACGCCACCAACCTCGCCGGGGTGTCGCTCGACATGACCGGCCAGCAGCAGGCGATCCTGACTAATGTGCTGGCCAACGACATTCAGCCGATCGTGCAGAGCGTCGCCGCCAATCTCTGGACGACCAAGCAGGCGAGTGCGCTCATCCCGCTGCAAGGCGTGTTGCAGAATGCGACCAGCGACTATACCCAGCAACTGACCCAGACGGCGACGACCATTATGGCCTCGCTCCGGTCGGGACTTCAGGCCGATCAGGCGCGGGCCGGCCAGGTCGGGCTAGTACAGAACGAGACCCAGCTATCGACGCTCGGCTGGACCTCGGCCGGCGCCTATTATCTGGAATTCGCCCGGCTCAACGGCTCGACCCTCTCGCTGCTCAGCGCCACGCCGAACGTGACGCCGCCGAGCTATGAGGGGCTGGGCAAGGCGCTCTCGGCCGATCTGGCGCCGCTGATCCAGTCCGAGACCGCCTATCTCACCCGGCTTCAGACCATGGTCCAGACCAATGACGGGCTCGACGCGCCGGGCGGCAATGCCGATCTCTTCTCCGGTGCCACCCCCGGCGAGGACGGCGCCAGCGCGCTCGAACAGGTGTTTCGTCGGCTGCATCTGACCGAGCGGATCACCTATCTCTTTGCCAATGCGATCTCGCCGGCCAATCAATGGCAAGACCCGTTTGCCGGGCTGATGAAGCTCGGGCACGAGATGATCATCGCTTCGATGACCGCCCTCGGGGCGGCCGGGCTGCTGTCCTCGACCACCGGCACGGCGGCCACCACCGCCTTCAACGTCCTGACGCTCGATTGGCCGGCCGCCGGTGCCGGCGTGCTGGTCCATCTGATGATGCAGTTCCTGGCGACGCCGATCTTTCTCGGCTGCAATGCCTCATCGA
>JAXDMU010000367.1:0-7284 GCA_034665905.1 Aliidongia sp.
GCCGGCGAGCAGGCCGGACAAAACGAGGCCGAGAACGAAGGGGGCGAGACGCTGGCGGGTAAACATCGGGCTCCTCAATGCCTGTGCCGCGAAACGGGCACAAAGCGGCAACCGCCGACAATCGGGCAGTGGGCTGCAAACTGAGCGTTCCTACCATGATCGGCGCCCGGTTCAAAGCCGTATGCGAAGATCCTCCAGGGCGATCGGGTGAAAAAGTAGGTGACAACGGCGTAATACCCTGAATCTGCTGGCGGTATTGGCCGGTGCGGAGACGATCGTCGATATCGCGCGCTTTGGGGAGAAGAAGCTTGAGCTTCTGCGACGGTTTCGGCCTTTTGTTGACGGAACGCCGTCGCACGATCATCTGGGCGACATTCTGGTGACGCTTGATACCGAGCCATTTGAGCGCTGTTTTGTCGCCGGGGTTGCGGCGCTGACCGGCGTTCCACGCGATGTCGTAGCGATTGACGGCAAGACCTTGCGCCGATCCGCCTTTCGAACGGGTCGGCCTTCCGCTGCCGATGGCGCACGGGGCCGGGGCACCGCGATTGGATGCGCCCGACGCATGCGGATTGCCAGCACCGGCGCCCGAAGGGTACAACCCCTCTTTCCGAGATGAGGGGCGGGGATGCGCGTGCGTGTCGTCGCACCTTGCCGTTCCCGATGAAAGCACCCTTGGTTTTGAGCGAAACCCCGCCGCCCCGCCCGCCCGCCGTCCGGCCGTCGCCGCTCAGCACCGGCAATCGCGCCTTGTGGCGGCGGCTGATCTCCGAGTTTCTGCGTCCGCATTTCGGGCGGATGGGGCTGGCCGTGCTGTGCATGATCGTGGTCGCGGTGATCCAGCCGGCCAATACGTTTTTGATGCAGCAATTGTTCGACAAGGTCTTCATCGCCAAGGGCGGCTATCATCTGCTCTATTTGTTTTCCGGTATCGCGTTCGCCCTCGCCGTGACCAAGGGTTTCGCCGACTATTTCCAGACCGTGCTGATGACCACGATCGGCCAGCGCATCGTCGCCGATATCCAGGTCAAACTGTTCGAGCGGCTGATCCATGCCGATCTGGCGTTTTTTCACAACACGCCGACCGGGCATCTGATCTCGCGCTTCACCAATGATGCCAACATGCTGCGCAATGCCGCGACACAATCGCTGATCGGTCTGGGCCGCGACGCGTTGAGTGTGATCGGGCTGGTCGGCTATATGTTCTATACCGACTGGGTGCTGGCGCTGGTTGCCTTCGTCTTTTTCCCGAGTGCGATCCTGCCGATTCAGCGGGTCAGCCGGCGCATGCGCAAGATCTCGATGAATTTCCAGGAGGAGATGGGCGCGTTCAACACGCTGCTCAATCAGGTCTTCCAGGGCGCCCGGCACGTCAAGGCCTATGGCATGGAGGCGCATGAGACGGCGCGCGCCGTCGCTTTGACCGACCGGGTCTATCGGCTGGTCGAGCGGGTGTCGCGGGTCCGCTCGGCCTCATCGCCCTTGATGGAGACGCTGGGCGGCATGGCGATCGCCGCGATCATTCTCTATGGCGGCATTCAGGTGATGGATGGCGCGCGCACGACCGGAGAATTCTTTTCGTTCGTCGCCGCATTGCTGCTGGCCTATGCGCCGTTCAAATCGCTGGCGAATTTGCAGGTGAGCCAACAGGAAGGGCTGGCCGCGGCCGAGCGGATCTTCCAGGTGATGGATATCGAGCCGGCGATCCAGGATCGGCCGGGCGCAAGGCCGCTCGCGATCGCTGGCGGAGCGATCCGTTTCGAGAACGTGCATTTCCATTACGGCGAACATGCCCCGGCACTGAACGGCGTCGATCTGGAAATCCCCGCCGGGCGCAAGGTCGCGCTGGTCGGCCCGTCCGGGGCCGGGAAATCGACCATCCTCAACCTCATCCCGCGCTTCTACGATGTCGAATCGGGCAGTGTCTCGGTCGATGGTATGGATGTGCGCGACGCCACGCTCGCCTCGCTGCGCTGCGCCATCGGCTTGGTCAGCCAGGAAATCAGCCTGTTCGACGACAGCGTACGCGCCAATATTGCCTATGGCCGGCCCGGCGCCGCCGAGGATGAGATCGTCGCCGCCGCCAAGGGTGCGGCCGCCCATGATTTCATCCTGGAACTGCCGCAGGGCTACGACACGTTGGTCGGCGAGCATGGCGTGCGTCTGTCGGGCGGCCAGCGTCAGCGCCTCGCCATCGCGCGCGCCATGCTGAAAAGCGCCCCGATCCTGCTGCTCGACGAAGCGACGTCGGCGCTCGACACCGAATCCGAGCGGCAGGTGCAGGACGCGCTGCGTCGCCTCGCCGCCGGGCGGACAAGCATCGTCATCGCCCATCGGCTCTCGACCATCGTCGATGCCGATCTGATCCATGTGATCGATCAGGGTCGCGTCGCCGAGTCCGGCACGCATGATGAATTGCTGGCGCGGCGCGGGCTTTATGCCCGGCTGTGGGACATGCAATTCTCCGAGGATGCCACGATCGGTACGGTCGATGACGCCGCCCTGGCGCCGCTGCTGCGCGCCAAGGCGTGAGGGCGGCGCGGCGATGGGCATCGGCCGACGGGTCTTGCGCGCCGAGCGGACGCGCCGCTTTCTGTGCAGCCTGATCGCGCTGTGGATACGCATCGTTTACCGGACCAGCCGCTGGCAGACGATCGGCGGCGAGGTGCCGCGACCCTATTGGGACGAAGGCAAGCCCTTCATCCTCGCCTTCTGGCACGGCCGCCTGATGATGGCGCCGATGGCATGGCGCGCGGGTGCCAGCATGAACATGCTGATCTCGGGCCATAATGACGGCCGCATCATTGCCGATGCGATCGGGCATTTCGGTCTCGGCACCATCACCGGGTCGCGCTCCAAGGGCGGGCTTGCCGCCTTGCGTGCGATTCTGCGCGCGCTCAAGGCCGGGCAGAATGTCGGTTTTACCCCGGACGGGCCGCGCGGCCCGGCGATGCGCGCCAGCGCCGGCATCGTCGCCGCGGCACGGCTGGGCGGGGCAACGATCCTGCCATTGAGTTATGCCACCTCGAATCGCCTGATCCTCGGCAGTTGGGACCGTTTCCATGTCGCAATGCCGTTTTCGCGCGGCGTGTTCATCTGGGGCGAACCGATCCGCGTCGCGCCCGATGCCGACGCCGCAGAACAGGAAGCGGTGCGCCAAACGCTCGAAGCACAGATGAACGCAATCACGGCCGACGCTGACCGGCGCTGCGGCCGCGTTCCGGTCGGGCCGGCACCATGATCGCGGCCCGGCTCTACCGTCTGGCGACCTGGGTGCTCGGTCCCATTGCCGGACTCGTGCTGGCGCGCCGGGCCGAGCGCGGCAAGGAGGAGCCGGCCCGGCTCGGCGAGCGCTGGGGCCGCAGTAGCCTCGTCCGCCCGCCCGGCCGGCTGATCTGGCTGCACGCCGCCAGCGTCGGCGAATCCCTGTCGTTGCTGCCGATCATCGAGCGGCTGCCGGCCCGCCTGCCCGCGGTCGAGATTCTGGTCACGACCGGCACGGTGACCTCGGCCCGGCTGCTGGCCGAGCGGCTTGCGTCGCCCCGCACGCGTCACCAATATCTGCCGCTCGATCATCCGGCCGCGATCCGCCAGTTTCTCGATCATTGGCGGCCAGACCTGGCGTTGTGGGTCGAATCCGAGCTTTGGCCCAATCTCCTGCTCGACACGCACCGGCGCGGCATTCCCATGGCGCTGCTGAATGCGCGCATCTCGGCCGGGTCGTTTCGCGGCTGGCAGCGTACACCGAGGCTGATCCGGGCGCTGCTCGGCTGTTTCGATCTGGTGCTGGCGCAGGACGAGGTGCAGGCCGACCGGCTGACGCAGCTCGGCGCGCGCGATGCCGGCACGGTCGGCGATCTGAAGGCCGCGGCCGACCCCTTGTCCGCGCCGGCCGAAGAACTCGCCCGGCTGCGCGCGCTGATCGCCGGGCGGCCGGTCTGGCTCGCCGCCTCGACTCATGAGGGTGAGGAACTGGCGGTGGCCGAGGCGCATCGCCGGCTCCGGCAGCGCTTTCCCACGTTGCTGACCCTGCTGGCGCCGCGCCATCCCGCGCGGGCGGCGGCGATCGCATCGATGCTCGCCGCCGACGGGATGCGCGTGACGCGGCGCTCTTCGGGCCTGCTTCTGGCGCCCGATACCGAGATCCATCTGATCGATACGCTGGGCGAACTCGGCCTGTTCTACCGCCTGGCGCCGATCGTGCTGGTCGCCGGCTCGCTCGGGGTGCCCGGCACGATCGGCGGTCATAACCCACTGGAGGCGGCACAGCTTGGCTGCGCCGTGATCTTCGGATCCGATACGGCCAATTGCACCGCGTCGTCCGATGCTCTCGAACGAGCCGGTGCCGCACGGCGATTGGCCGATTCTGCGGCACTGAACGACGTGGTGGCCGAATTGATGGGCGATCCGGCGGCGGTCGAACGGATGGGCGAGGCCGGACGCGCCGTGGCCGAAGCGAGCCGCGCCGTGATCGACCGGGCACTCGCCCGGCTGGAGCCGCTGCTGGCGCCGCTCGCCGCGCCGCAGTCGGCACGGCGCCATGCGCGCGCCTGATTTCTGGCAATACCAGGGACCGGCCTCGACCGCATTGCTGCCGGCCGGCTGGCTCTATGACGCGGCCGGCCGGCTGCGCCGCGCCCTAATCCGACCGCAGGAGGCCGGCATTCCGGTGATCTGCATCGGCAATCTGGTCGCGGGCGGCGCCGGCAAGACGCCGCTGACCCTGGCGCTGGCCGATACGCTCACCAGACGCGGCCTCGCGGTGCGTATCCTGACGCGCGGTTATGGCGGCCGGCTGGCCGGGCCGGTCCTGGTCGAGCCGCTGACCCATGATTTCCGCGATAGCGGCGACGAGCCGCTGCTGCTGACGCGGGCCGCACCGGTCATCGTGGCGCGCGACCGGGTCGCCGGGGCGGCACTGGCGCTCGCGGGCGGCGGGCAGATCCTGCTGATGGACGACGGACTTCAAAACCCGTCGCTTGCCCAGGATCTACGCCTGATCGCGATTGATGGCGGCTATGGTTTCGGCAATGGTCGAGTGCTGCCGGCCGGGCCGCTGCGCGAGGCGCTGGGCCGCGGTCTGGCCCGGGTGCAGGGCGCGGTGCTGATCGGTGAAGACCGGTTCGGCCTGGCCGAGCGGCTCGCCCGGACGCTGCCGGTGGTGCAGGCCCGGCTCGTGCCCGACACTGATCCGGCGCGCTGGGCCGGTCGGCGCGTGCTCGCTTTCGCCGGAATCGGGCGGCCGGGGAAATTCTTCGACACGCTGACCGCACTGGGCGCCGATCTGGTGGTGACGCGCGATTTTCCCGATCATCACCCCTATACCGAAGCCGAAATCACCGCAATTTTGGCCGATGCCGAGGCGGTAGACGCGATCGCCATCACCACGGCCAAGGACCGGCTGCGCCTGCCGCGGGCCTTGCGCGACCGGATCGAGACGCTGAATGTCACCCTGACCTGGACGAGCGACGCGGATCGTCGCATTGTCGAGGGGTTGATCGCTCCCGTGCTGCCGAAACCATGACCGATATCGCCCAGCCCGCCCGCGTACCCCGCCTGTCCGAACGGATTGAGGGGGCCGCCGCCATCGTCCTCATGGCCCTGTTCAAGGCCCTGCCGATCGATGTCGCTTCGGGACTCGGCGGCTGGATCGCGCGGGCGATCGGGCCGCGCCTTGGCATCACTAAGCGGGCGCACCGCAATCTCGAACGCGCCATGCCGGAATTGTCGGCGGCCGAACGCGCGCGGATCGTGGTCAAGATGTGGGACAATCTCGGCCGGGTCGTCGCCGAATACCCGCATCTCGGCGAGATCCGCTGCTTCGTGCCGGACACGCGACTGGATGTGGTCGGCATGGAGCATGTCGACCGCGCCCGGGCGCGCGACCAGTCGATCATTTTCATCGGCGGCCATTATGGCAATTGGGAAGCGCCCGGCATCGCCGCGATTCAGGCGGGGCTGCCGACCACGCTGGTCTATCGCGCGCCGAACAACCCGATCGTCGCGGCCTTGATGGAGCGCATTCGGCGCGATTTCAGCCGCGGCACCATTCCCAAGGGCGCCGCCGGAGCCCGGCAATTGATCAAGGCCCTCAAGGCCAAAGCCACGATCGCCCTGCTGATCGATCAGAAGATGAATGACGGCATTCCCGTGCCGTTCTTCGGCCGCGATGCCTGGACCGCGTCGGGCGTGGTCGAACTCGCAACGCGATATGATTGCACCATCCTCATGATCCGTGCGACCCGCCTGGGCGGTGCGCGTTTCCGCCTGACCGTCTCGCCACCGACCGAAATCGCCCAGACCGGCGACCGCCACGCCGATACCCGGACGACGCTGATCTGGATCAATCAGGAGTTGGAGCGCTGGATCCGCGAGGATCCGGGCCAGTGGTTCTGGCTGCATAACCGCTGGTCGGATTGATGGATGCCGCGTTCCATTGCACGGAATCCGGCGCGCGGTGTTTACCAAAGATTGACCCAAGCTTAGAGGACCCCGCCCCATGAGCTTCACCCTCATCGACCAAGCCACACCCCGGCTCAATCGCAGCGAACTCGCGGTACCCGGCAGCCAGCCCAACCTGTTCGAGAAAGCAGCCAAGGGCACGGCCGATGTCGTTTTCCTCGATCTGGAAGATGCGGTCGCGCCCGACGACAAAGTCCAAGCGCGCGGCAACGTGATCCGGGCGCTGAACGAGGTCGATTGGGGCCGCAAGACGATTTCGGTCCGGATCAACGGCCTCGACACGCATTTCATGTATCGCGACGTGGTCGATGTCGTCGAACAGGCCGGCGACAAGCTCGATTTGATCATGATCCCGAAGGTCGGCACCGCGGCCGATGTCTATGCCCTCGACATGCTGGTGAGCCAGATCGAGGCGGCGCGGGGCTTCAAGACCCGGATCGGCTTTGAACTAATCATCGAAACTGCGTTGGGCATGCAGAATATCGAGACGATCGCCGGGGCATCGAAGCGTATTGAATCGCTGCATTTCGGCGTGGCCGACTATGCCGCCTCGACTAAGGCGCGCACCACCGGCATCGGTGGCGCCAACCCGGATTATGCGATCCTGACCGATGCCGATGCCCAAGGGAACCGCCTGACCCATTGGGGCGACATGTGGCACTACGCCATCGCCCGCATGGTCGTGGCGGCACGCGCCAACGGATTGCGTCCGATTGACGGCCCGTTCGGCGATTTCTCCGACGCCGAAGGCTACCGCGCCGCCGCGCGCCGGGCGGCCGTGCTCGGTTGCGAAGGCAAATGGGCGATCCACCCGTCGCAAGT
>JAXDMU010000368.1:0-3372 GCA_034665905.1 Aliidongia sp.
CGATGATTGGGCTGGCTTCCTGGGCGCCGGCCTCGGTCCGGCCATGCAGTCTTGACCGGCGGTGCCGCTAGGTTCAAATTGCCGCTCCGCATGCGCTTTTCAGGGAAATTCCGTCTATGACAGATCCGGTCCAAAGCAGCGATCACGTGCTGGCTCATTATCTCGGCGCCTCGCTCCAGACGGCAACATTGCGGCTCTCGGGCGTGCTCATCGCCGCCACCCTGATCGTGGCGCTGGCGATCTTGATCCTCTGACGAACCAGACGCCGGCTAAACTCTGGCCCGCCCGCCCGCTTGCTGTTAAAGCTTTGGACAATCACGACGGGAGGAAGCCAATGGCACGTAAGATGTCGATGCTGCTCGGCGGGCTGGCCGCGCTGTGTTTGATGCCGGCAGCCCAGGCGCAGACGGCGCCGGCCGAGATCAGGATCGGCCACATCCACGCCGGATCGGGCAATTTCGCCAGCATTTCGATGCCGGCCTATAACGGCCTTCAGATCTGGGTCAACGAGACCAATGCCGCGGGCGGCGCGCTGGTCAAGCCGTTTGGCAAGAAGATCCCGCTGAAGCTCGTCTCCTACGACGATCAGAGCAACCCGGCGACCGCCTCGACCCTGCTCAACCAGCTGATCACGCAAGATAAGGTCGATATTCTGGTGTCCGATTCAGGCTCGGTGTTGACCGCCGTGGCGGTGCCGATCGCGCGCGAACATCAGATGCTGCTGTTCGACATGACCGGCACCGGCTCGTCGCTCTTCTCCAAGGACAATCCCTATATCGTGCTGCTGGGCGATCCGGTTTCGACCATCTGGCCGAAATATATCGCCGATTTCCTCAAGGATGACGGTGCGAAGGACGGGATCAAAAAGGTGGCGCTGCTCTACGCCACCAACGAATTCACCAATACCCAGGCGACGGCGCTACGCAATTTCCTGAAGGCACCGGGCTCGCCGATCGAGATCGTCTATGATCAAGGCGTGCCGACCAATACCTCCAACTATGCCGTGACCATCGACAATATCGCGCAGGCCGAACCCGACGCGGTGATCGCACTCGGCTATGTCGGCAATGACATCGCCTTTCTGCGCAATTTGGGCGACAGCGGGCGGAAGTTCAAATTCCTCTTCACCATCTATTCCGGGCTGGAGACCGACGAACTGGTCAAGAATGTCGGCGCGGCGGGGCTGGAAAACGTCTTCACCTACCTCACCGGGCTGTGGCTCGAAAACAAGGCCGATGTGGGCATGCCGATCGACGCCTTCCGCGCGGCCTGGGCCAAGGCCTATCCGGGCAGCGGGGTCGAATTCGGTTATAATTCGATCGCCGGTTACACCACCGGCCTCGTCATCGGCCAGGCGCTCGGCACGACCGACAGTCTGGCGCAGCTCGATCTGCGCAAGGCGGTGTTCGGCCAATCCGGCAAGCTGAAAACGCTGGACGGGTCCTTCGAACTCGACGAGCAGGGCGCCCAAATCGGCGAGATCACGCCGCTGGGCCAGATCGTGCCGGACGGCAAGGGCGGGGTGAAACTCAACGCGATCTATCCGCACGAGGTCGCCAACGCCAAGCCGGTGTACAGCAAGCCGTGACAGCCGTTGGTCACCGCACGGCAGCGCATCAATGCTAATCCACGCGCTGCTCGCCGGCTTCGTCTTCGGGCTTTATTTCACGCTGGTCGGACTTGGCCTCAATCTGATTTTCGGCGTCATGAGGATCGTCAATCTGGCGCATGGCGATTTCCTGATGCTGGGCGCCTTCGCCGCCTATTGGCTGTTCACGCTGCTGGCGCTGCATCCGCTGCTGTCGGCGCTGTGCGTCTTCGTCGGGTTCCTCGTCCTGGGCATCCCGCTTTACTATCTGCTGGTGCCGCGTTTGCAACGGGCGCGCGACAGCGAAATGCTGTCGCTGATCCTATTCTTCGGCCTGTCGCAAATCATCGAAGCCCTGGCGGCGATCGGTTTTGGCTCGACCGAACGCTCGATCCCCGGCAAGGCGCTGGGTGTCGGATCGGTGCATTTCTTCGGTCAGGGTCTGCCGATCGCCTGGCTGTTCAGCGGGGCGGTCAGTGCCGCTGCCGTGACCTTCGTCTATGTGTACCTTTATCACACGAGGCTCGGCACGCTGACCCGCGCGGTCATGGTCAGCCGCGACGAGGCGATGGCGACCGGCATCGACGTCCATCGGGTTTCGGCCATCGCCTTCGGCCTCGGGCTGGCGCTCGCCGGCGTATCGGGCGTCTTTGCGCCCTTCATGTTCGGCAGCATCACGCCGGCCATGGGGGTCGAGATCAATGTCGCCGCCTTCGCGGTGATCGTCGTCGGCACGCTCGGCCATCCGGTCGGCACGGCACTCGGCGGGGCTATCTATGGCGTGTCGCTGGTGCTGATGCAGACTTATCTGGGTTCGTGGTCGAACCTCCTGCCCAATCTGCTGCTGATCGCCGTGCTGCTGGCGCGGCCGCAAGGGCTGCTGGGACGGCGGCTGCGTCATGCTTGAGCGCGGCATGGCACGCGATGCGCTGTTGGTCGCCGCTCCCTTGGTGCTGGCCCTGGCCGGGCTGCCGCTGATCTATTCGAACATGCTGCTTCTGTTCAATTTCATCATGTTCCTGACCCTGGCCCAAGGGTTGAACGTGATCTATGGCTTCACCGGATTCCTACCCTTTGGCTATGTCGGCTTCTTCGGGGCCGGCGCCTATGGCTTCGCGCTCGCGGTGATGCATCTGCATGCCCCGCCTTTCGCGGCGCTGGCCGTGGCCGGCGGGGCGGCCCTGGTGCTGGCGGTGATCCTGACGCCGCTGATGCGGCTGAGCGGTGCCTATTTCGCCATCGCCAATCTGGCGGCCGCACAGGCGGTCTATCAAATCGTGTCGAATCCGGCGCTCGAAACCGTCACCAAGGGGCCGTACGGCGTCACGCTGTCGGAAGTCTATGCGCCCGGTACCAGCTATGCCGCAGCGCTGGCGATCCTGGCCGGCACCTTGGGCGTAGTGATCTGGCTGCGCAATTCCGGCTTCGGCCTGGCCTTGCGCGCGACCCGCGAGGATCCGATCAGCGCCGCAATGGCCGGGATTGCGGTGGTGCGCGGCCGGATCATCGCCTGGCTGATCTCGGCGCTGATTGCCGGGCTGACCGGCGGCGTCTTCGCGTGGCATGTCTCGGTGTTCTATCCCGAGACGGCGTTCGACTTCTCGATCGGCATCTTCGCTATCGTGTTCACGCTCTTCGGCGGCAGCGCCACGCTGCTCGGGCCGGTGCTGGGCGTGCTGATCCTCTACGGTCTCTACAACGCCATCGGCATCACTGTGCCGCAATATTTCCAGCTGATCTACGGCGTGCTGATCATGGGCTTTGCCCTCTTCCTGCCCAACGGC
>JAXDMU010000369.1:0-7352 GCA_034665905.1 Aliidongia sp.
GATCACAAAATATCCTCGTGCCGATTACATCTGTATCGATGCGCCGGAGGCAAGGCTTGCCGCCAGGGATCGTGTATCTCCGATCGACGATATCGCGCGCGCGCTGTGTAAAGTCGAAATCGACTGCGCCAAGTTGATCATTACCCATGGCAAGCAAGGCTGCGTGACCTATGAGCGCCGTGGAGAAGTCCAAATGCTTCCCGCCCTCGCCCGCAAGGTCGTCGATACCGTTGGGGCGGGCGACGCGTTCCTGGCTGTTACGGCACCTCTCCTGGCAGCGGGCGGGCCTATGGACCTGATCGGGTTCGTCGGAAACGTCGTAGGTGCTCTCAAAGTTGAAATCGTCGGACACCGTCAGTCGATCGAAAAGGCCGATCTCATCAAGGGAATTACCGGTTTGCTAAAATAGGGAGGCAATGCGATGCAGGGGCAGGTCGAAAAGTATTTCGTGACCTTGGCAAAGTTGATCGCCAGTGTCGAAATATCGGATGATTGCGGACGGGATCTGACGATCGATCAAGGCTCCGATTGCGTGCGTAGATGGGCGCACCTCGCCCACGATTCCGGTAAAAAGCTAATATTTATCGGCAATGGCGGAAGTGCCGCACTGGCCAGCCATCTGGCCATCGATTTCTGCAAAAATGGCGGGTTGCGCGCCCTGGCCTTGAACGATCCTTCGGCGCTTACGTGCCTTGGCAATGATCTCGGTTACGAAAATGTTTTTGCCCAGCAGATCATCTTTCATGCTCAGGCGGGCGATTTGCTCGTGGCGATCAGCTCCTCCGGCCGTTCGCCCAACATCTTGGCCGCCGTGAGCGCGGCCCGCCAGCGCGATTGCAGGGTTGTCACCTTTTCCGGATTTGGTGAAACCAACGAGTTGCGCAGCAGCGGCGACGTCAATTTCTACATCCGCTCAAGAGAATACGGCTTCGTCGAAGTGGCACATCTGTCGGTCTGCCATGCGATCCTTGATGTTGATATGGGCTGGGGGGCTTCGGCCCCGGCGATGATTTTGGCGGAGGTAGAATGACCGATCCGATAAACCCGCCAAAACGGATTCTCGTAACCGGCGGCGCCGGCTATGTCGGTTCGAATCTCGTGCCGAAATTGCTCACCGCTGGTTACGCCGTGACCGTCATCGATCTTTATATTTACGGCGAAGATCTATTCGCCGCTCATCGCGGTAATCCCGATTTCCGCGAGGTGAAGGGCGATTTGCGCGATCCTATCGCGACCGCCTCGGCGCTGAAAGGTTGCGACAGCGTAATCCATCTCGCCTGCATCTCGAACGACCCGTCATTCGATCTGAATCCATCCCTCGGTCGCTCGATCAATTTCGATTGCTTTCGACCGCTGGTGCGCCTCGCCAAACAGGCGGGGGTCGGTCGATTTATCTACGCATCCTCGTCTTCGGTCTATGGGGTCAAGGCGGATGCCGACGTCAATGAGGATTTGCCGCTCCAGCCGCTGACCGATTACTCCAAATACAAGGCGCTGTGCGAAGACGATCTGCTGGCGGAGCGCACACCGGGCTTTACCACAATCATCATCCGGCCGGCGACCATTTGCGGCTATGCACCGCGTCTTCGGCTCGATTTGACTGTCAATATCCTCACCAATCTGGCGATCACCAATCGTCGCATCACCGTCTTCGGCGGCGAACAACTCCGTCCGAACCTGCATATCGACGACATGACGGATTTATATCTACGGCTGCTCGAAGCCTCGGATACGCTCGTCGACGGCAAAATTTGGAACGCCGGTTATCATAATTTGACGGTGATGGCGATCGCCGAGATGGTGCGATCCCGCATCGGCTCGGACGTCGATATCGTCGTCACGCCGACCGACGACCATCGCTCCTATCATGTCTCGTCGGAGCGCATTCGACGGGATCTGGGGTTCACGCCGCGCCATTCGGTGGCGGACGCGATCACCGATCTCAAAGTCGCATTTTCCAGCGGCAACGTGCCGGATCCGATGACGGATGATCGGTATTACAACATCAAGCGCATGCAGCGTCTCAGCCTGCAATGAGACCGGCGTCCCTCGATCGCGGGGCGGAACTGCGGCCGGAACTGCGCGGCATCAAGCTGTTGCTGCCGGTCTGGGGGCCTCGTCATCTCGATCAATTTCTGACCGCCTCGTTACCGAGCCTGCTGTGGCCCGGGAACGTGCCGGCCTTGGCCGAGGCATTGCCTTGCGAGTTCGTGGTCATGACCGGCGACGGCGATGCCGATGCGCTCGCCTCCCACCCAAACTGGCATCGACTCATGCGGATCTGTCCGGCGCGTATTGTCGCCATCGACGATCTTATTTCCGATGCAAGCTACGCCGTGACCGTCACGCTGGCCTATGCCCGAGCGGTCCGGGCGACGGGACCGGCGATGCTCGACACGGGATTCATCTTTTTGGTGTCGGATTTTCTTGTCGCCGATGGTTCGCTCGCCGCCGTGTTGGCGCGGCTACGCGGCGGCGCCGACGGCGTGCTCGCCGGTAATTTTCTGGTCGCCGCGGCGGCGGTCGGCCAGTCCTGGCCGAATGGATCGCTGGCCGAAACCGCGCCGCTCACCCCGCGGCAATTGGTGCGATGGAGCCTGGATCATTTCCATACGGAAACGATGCACGCCATGGTCAATGCCGGATATCGGCGGGTGGATTCAGCGAACCGCCTCTTTTGGCAGGTCGATCACGACACGCTGCTGGGATGCTTCTATCTGATGCACATGATCGGCATCCGCCCAGAAGTGACCGAATTCACCATCGGTTCTTCCTGCGATTACAGTTTCATTCCAGAGCTTTGCCCGTCGAACCGCGTCGCTGTTCTTACCGATTCCGACGAATATTTTGCCACCGAAATGCAATCTGTCATGAATACCGGAGTGACCGGAGGTAAGGCGTCATCACCCGATCCCCGGCTCATCGCCCACGATCTTTCGCGCTGGACGACGGCCCGGCATCGGCAGAATGCCCGCCATCTGGTTCTGTTCCATGCCGCCGACATCCCCGAGCAGCTTTCCGCCATCCGCCGGGAGGCCGATGCGCTGATCGATGGGATCGGCCGCCACCTCTCCGCCATTCCGCAACCGCATCGCGGCCACCCTTCCTGGATCGGCGGCATCGCCTTGCACGGGGCGACGACCGGCGTGCGCGAGTTGGAATTCGGGCGAAGTGGGGGCGCCGCCGGGACGAGGCTGTGGTGGTGGGTACGGATGGCCGGCTTCGGCCATCCGCCCGACATTCGCCCGTGGCATCCGCGCTGGCCGGATTTCGCGGCGGTTCGGGCGAAACTCGGCCGGGGCGGCGTGATCCTCATCCTGTCCGATCAGCCGCGCTCATTCAGGCGCTGGGCGGCGCAATTCGCCGCTCAGGCGGTAAGTGTCCCGCGCGCGGCCCTGGATTCGACCGCGTTGCCGCGTCAGATCGGCGAGGTCGGATTGTTCGACCGCTGCCTGCTGGTCCTGCCGGACGACTGCGCGAACGGGATCGGCCGCTCGGTCGACGCCATCGAACCGCTGCTGAAGCCCCGCGGTGAGATCATCGTCGCGGTGATCAATCATTTGCGAGACGGCCCGGGCGTTCTCGATCCGGCAGGCGCGGCGGCGATCGAGCGCGATTTGGCCGCAACCGGTTGGACGATGCACAGCTTCCACCGATCTGCCGGAGCCGTCCGCCGCAGACTCCAGCGCGCGATCGCGGCCAGCGCCGGTGCGACGCGGCACGAATCCCGGCCGGTTGCGCTGATCGCGTTTCTTGTTTGCGCGATTCTGGCACCTCTGATCTGGGTTGGTAACGAAATCGCGTTGCGCAGCGCCCCCGATGAGGCTCGGCGCCCCAGTTCCAGCGCGTTATTCGTCCTGCGGCCTCGGCCGAAAGCCACGCCATGCGTTTCGGGAGAGGAAGTGTGATGGATGGCAATCCGCGCGGAGACCAGCAGACGAGTCTCGACAGCACCAATCTGCCGGCGCCGACCGCGCGGCGGCCGCCGCCGAAAACGGTGACCTGCATAGTGCCGGTCTGGGGCTACACCTTCACCCGTCAGTTTCTGGAGATCGGCCTTCGGACCATGCTGGCGCCGGGCAATGTGCCGGCCCTGGCGGCCGCCCTGCCGTGCCGGTTCATCATCCTCACCAGTGCCGAGGACGAACCGTTTCTGCGCTTGCATCAAAGTTTCCGAGCGCTCTCGGCGGTGTGCCCGGTCGAACTCCGGCTGATCGATCATCTGATCACGGGGACAAACCATTCGACGACGATCACGCTGGCCTATGCCGAGGCGATCCGGGCGACCGGCGCGGACATGCTCGACACCTGCTTCTTCCTGCTGGTTTCCGATTACATCGTTGCCGACGGGTCGTTCGGCAATATGCTCGCGCGGATGATGGCCGGGGCCAGCGCCCTCCAGGTCGGCAATTTTCAGGTCTCGCTCGAAGATGCACTGCCCTGGCTTGAGGAACAGCTAGGGGCCACGCCCGGTTCGGTTGCCTTGCGGCCGCGTGAATTGCTGCGCTGGGCATTCAGCCATCTGCATCCCGCGACCGTCGCCAATACGGTGAATTATCCGCTGAGCAAGAATATCCATACTAACCGCCTGTTCTGGCGTGTCGATGGCGAAACCTTGCTCGGACGATTCTATCTTATGCATATGCTGTGCATCCGGCCAGAACTGACCGATTTCGTTATTGCGTCATCATGCGACTATTCTTTTATTCAGGAGATGTGCCCGAGCGACAATGTCGAGATCATCACCGATTCGGATGAGTATCTGGTCGTCGAAATGCAGCCGCGCGAACATGAGGCGAATTTTTTGCGGCACGGCCGGTTACGGCCGCGACCGCTGGCTCGGACGCTGTCGAGATGGACGACCGCCCGTCATCGCCGGAACGCCGGGCATTCCATTCTGTTTCATGCCGGCGAGATCCCGCGGGCGCTCGTCGAGCGAACCGAACGCGAAGCGGAAGAATTTCTGGCCGCGGTTCGGGGCGCGATGCGGCGCGAGCCCAAGCCATACCGTAATCACCCCTATTGGCGCGGGGCGATCGCCGCGTTTCATGAGGCGAAGGGGAAGAAGCTTTCTCTGGAGGAATGGCGTTTGGTCCTCGGCCTGTCCAACCCGTCCGATACCGAGAGCCGGCTCCATATCTGGATGATGGACAAGGTCAGGTTTTTCCTGTTTGGACAACCGCCCAATGTCCGGTTTTGGCATCCGCGTTTCCCGGATTTCCGTTTCATCCTGAACCGGTTGCAGCGTTTTTTGGATGATCCCCGGCAACGCCTGCTGCTCGTCTCGGATATTCCGACGATCTTTACGGCGTCACTGATCGATGGTGGCGAGCGGGTGATGCGCCTGCGGCAAACGCCGTTCCTGCAAATACCCGCCGAAACCTACGAGCCGCTTTTCGGCAATTTCGATGCCTGCCTTGTCGAGGTGACCGAAGCGGAAATGCGGCGTTGCGATGAGATCATCGATCGCGTCGCGCCGATGATGCGGCCAGGGGCAACCGTTATTGTCGTGGTCTATAACCACAGAGAACGGGATATTGCCGGTTTTTCCCGAAGCATTGGCACGCATGCACCGCGGTTGCTCCGGCCAGCCGCGACGGCGACAGGAATTTACTTCATTCCGGCGACATGGGGTCGCTGGACTCTGCTGAGAACGATGGTTCGCATTGCCCAGCGGGCGAACAGCAACCCCGTTATTGGCATCCCGGTTTTATGCGCCACCGGCGGCTTTCTGGTCCTCGGCGCTATGATGAGCAACCTGCTACAGCGGCAGTCACGACCGGCTCTGCGACCCGGCGGCCTCGCGACCAGCTTTGTCATGGAACTGCGGATCGAGGGCGGCACGGCGCACGATGCCTATAAATATTCGGCCAACCGGACTATCCGGCAACGTCAAAGGCGGCGATTCGGTATTTCGGAGCAAGTGGCTGGCACCAGCCGAACGCCGGCATCGGCCGACGGCACGCGAGAGCCGCAATACAATCGAAGCTTGGATTTGAAAGACAAATTCGGGCTGACAACGCTTGGATTGATGACCAACCAAGTCTATCATGACGATCCACGCCGGCTGGCGATCCTGCTCGCGCGCTATAAATTCGTCGCCAAGATGCTCAGCGGCAAAAAGTTCGTGGCCGAAATCGGCTGCGGCGACGCGTTCGGCACGCGCCTTGTCATGCAGGAAGTGGACAAGGTCGTCGGCTATGATTTCGATCCGGTCTTCATTCAGGATATTCGCGCGCGCCAGGACCCGCGCTGGCCGCTCGAAGCCCATATTCACGACATCGTCTTCGACACACTGCCGCATAAGCATGACGGTATTTACAGTCTCGATGTCATCGAACATGTCGCGCGCGCCGATGAACACGCTTTTCTCAGCAATCTGCGCGGATCGCTGGCCGATAACGGCGTGTTGATCATCGGCACCCCTTCGCTCGAATCGCAAAACTATGCCTCACCCCAGAGCGTGGTCGGCCATATCAACTGCAAGAGCGGCGTCGAGTTGAAAATACTCCTCGAAAAATATTTCGAGCATGTTTTTTTGTTCTCGATGAACGATGAAGTCGTTCACACCGGCTTTTACCCGATGGCGCATTATCTTCTTGCCATCTGCTGCGGTAAAATATGATGTCATACGCTAACATCCGATTCCAACCGAAGACCGGGCCGATCGGTCTGGATTTCGACAACACCATCGTCGCCTATGATCAGGTATTTTGCCGAGCCGCCCAGTCGCGGGGCCTGCTTCCCCAGGATTTCATCGGCACCAAGCGGGCGGTCCGCGATGCGATCCGGCACTTGCCCGATGGCGAACGCGCCTGGCAGCATCTACAGGGTCATGTCTATGGCGGCCTCATGGCCGAGGCGACCTTGTTCGAGGGGGTCGATCGCTTCCTCCGCCGCTGTCGGCGCGAAGGTGTCGGACTCCATATCGTCAGCCACAAGACGGAGTACTCTCCGGTCGATCCGTTGCGGATCAATTTGCGGTCGACCGCGTTCGGCTGGTTGGAGCATCACGGGTTCTTTGCCGATGATGGCTTCGGCCTTGCTCGCGAGAATGTGCATTTCGAAGCGACGCGGGTAGAAAAACTCACCAGAATTGCCGCGTTGGGCTGTCGGTTCTTCATCGACGATCTTGCGGAGGTCCTGAACGATCCGGGATTTCCACCCAATGTCGGTCGTATCCTCTTCGCCGCCTCGCCGCCGGACAGTACCCCGCCCTATCCGGCATTGGCGAATTGGCGTCAGATCGAGCTGCGGGTGTTCGGTGATGATGCCTGAACCTCGCTACGAACGGCTTTTGGACATTGCCGAGCGATTGGTCGGCGCTCCGATCCATTCGCTCGAACCCGTCT
>JAXDMU010000370.1:0-2778 GCA_034665905.1 Aliidongia sp.
CAACACGCTTCTGCTGGTGGTCGATGATGGCTGGGCGGCGGCGACCGATTGGCCGGCGCGGCAGCGCGCGATGACCGATCTGATCGAGCGCGCCGATCGCGAAGCCCGGCGGATGATCGTGCTGACGACCGCGCCCGGGGCCGGGGCGCCGGCCCCGCTCGGCCTGTTGCGTCCGGCCGATGCCAAGGCGCTGGTCCAGGCGATGCGGCCGAAGCCCTGGCCGACCGACCGGGCGGCGGCGCGCGGCCGGCTCGATACGGTCGAATTTCAGCCGGGCATGGCGGTTTATTGGTTTTCCGATGGGCTCGACGACAAGGGTGCGGCGCGCGCCTTGCTCGATCGGTTGCGCAGCTTCGGTCCGGTGCGCTTCGTCGCCCCGCCGGGCGATGCGCTGGCCCGGCTGCTGGCGCCGGCACAGGGCGACGGCCGCGATCTGGCGGCGCGTATCGTCCGCGCCAGTCTGGGCGATGCGCCACCGGTGGCGTTGCGCGCGGTCGGGGCCGATGGACGATTGCTGGCCCGCGCCGAGGCGCGGTTTCCGGTCGATCGCGGCACGGCGGAGACGAGTTTCAAGATCCCGACCGAGCTGCGCAACCGGGTCGATCGGATCGAGATCGAGGGCGAAACGACGGCGGGCGCGACGCTGCTGATCGACGAGCGTTCGCGCCGCCGGCCGGTCGGCGTTGCGGCCGAAACCGCGGCCGGCACCGGCCAGCCGCTGCTGTCCGACACCTATTACATCGAACGCGCGGTCGAGCCGTTCGCCGAGTTGCGCCGGGGGCCGGCGCTCGATCTCATCCAGCGTGATCTCAGCCTGCTGGTGCTGCCCGATGGCGATGCCGGCGGCGTCGATGAGCATGCCGATCTGCGCCGCTGGATCGAAAGCGGCGGCGTGCTGGTGCGTTTCGCCGGGCCGCTCTTGGCCGAGCGCGAGTCGGATGATCTGCTGCCCGTGGCCTTGCGCGCCGGCGGCCGCAGCATCGGCGGCGCCATGTCCTGGGAAAAGCCGGCGCATCTGGCGCCGTTTCCGGCGGAATCGCCGTTTGCCGGGGTCGAGGTGCCGGGCGACGTCACGGTCGATCGTCAGGTGCTGGCCGAACCGGCGGTCGATCTGGCTGCCAAGACCTGGGCGCAATTGAGCGACGGCACGCCGCTGGTGACCGGCGAAAAGCGCGGCAAGGGCTGGCTCGTGCTCATTCATACTTCGGCCAATACCAGTTGGTCCAATCTGGCCTTGAGCGGCCTCTTCGTCGATATGCTGCGCCGGCTGGTGCAATTGGGCCAGGGCATGGCCGGGGCCGGCGAGGGCGTGTTGCCGCCCTGGCAGACCATGGACGGCTTTGGCCGGCTCGAACAGCCACCCGCCGCCGCCCAGCCGGTACCGGCCGCCGACCTCGCCAAGACTGCGGCGGGACCGAGCCATCCGCCGGGCTTCTACGGCACCGACGACGCCCATCGCGCGCTCAATCTGTCGGGTACCGTGACCGGGCTGATCCAGTTCGAGGGCGTGCCGCGCGATGTCGTGCGCGAGGGTTATGCCCGCGCACCCGAGATCGATTTGCGTCCGGCGTTGCTCGGGCTGGCGCTGCTGCTGGCGTTGATCGACATTGTGGTCGGCTACGGCTTGCGCGGATTGTTGCGCAAGCCGGGCATGGCCGGGGCGATGCTGCTGATCGGGTTGATCGCGAGTGCCAGTGCCGGGGCGCAGACCAAGCCGATGACGCCCCACCCCGCCATCTCCGGCCCCGATCGTTTCGCGATCGAAGCGACCAGCGAGCTGCGGCTGGCTTACGTCAGGACCGGCGATTCCGAGGCTGATTCGACCAGCCGCGCCGCGATGGTCGGCCTGGGCAACATCCTCGGCCGGCGCACCGCGGTCGAGGCCGGCGATCCGATGGAGGTCGATGTCGAGACCGACGAGATGATCTTCTTTCCGCTGATCTATTGGCCGATCACGACGGGCGAAAAGCCGCTGTCGGCCCAAGCGGCCGAGCGGGTCAACCGCTATCTGGCGACCGGCGGCACGATCCTGTTCGACACGCGCGACCAGGGCGGCGGTCTCGGCGACGCCGACCGGCTGCGCACGCTGCTGGCCGGGGTCAAGGTGCCGCCGCTCGTGCAGATTCCGCCCGATCACGTGCTGACCAAATCCTTTTACCTGATGCAGGATTTCCCCGGCCGCTGGGTCGGTGGCACGCTCTGGGTCGAGCCGGTCGAGGATCGGGTCAATGACGGGGTTTCGACCGTGATTCTGGGCTCGAACGATTTCGCGTCGGCCTGGGCGGTCGATGGCCAGGGCTTCCCGTCCTTCGCGGTCGTGCCGGGCGGCGAGGCGCAGCGCGAGCAAGCCTATCGCTTCGGCGTCAATCTGGTGATGTATGCGCTGACCGGCAACTACAAGGCCGATCAGGTGCATGTGCCGGCGATTTTGGAGCGTCTGGGACAATGACCGGCTACAGCCTCGCCTGGACACCGCTGCTGCCGTGGCCTTTGCTCGCGGCGGCCGGTTTTGTCGCCTTGCTGATCCTGGGTTACGGCGTCTGGCGCCGGGCGCGCGGCACGGCGTGGCGGCTGGCCGCAATCGCCATCGTGCTGGCCGCGCTGGCCGATCCGTCGCTGGTCGAGGAACGGCGCGAGCCGCAAAAGGATGTAGCACTCCTCGTCAAGGACGTCTCGGCCAGCCAGAGTATCGGCGACCGGGCGAATGCGGCCGACGATACTCTGCATTATCTGCAACAGAAGCTTGCGACCTATTCCGATCTCGACGTGCGGACGATC
>JAXDMU010000371.1:0-6090 GCA_034665905.1 Aliidongia sp.
ATTTCCTTTCGCAATGGCGCCGTGGGTTCGAACAGGACCGCAACCAGCACCCCGCCCGCTTCTACCGAATGATGAATGAAGTGCCGACACTATGCATGGTTTTGATTGTGATCTTGGTTGTCGTAAAGCCGTTCTAGGCGCCGGTTGCGATGCATTCCCATTTGACTTGTGCTTTCCCGTCGCTTACATACGGAGATCAGCCGATCTTCGGCGTCTCTTTCCCGCGATAACCACGCGTGGCCGGATGTGCTCCGGCGGGCATCTTCTGCCTATCTTTTTCCAAGACGCGTGGTCCGGGTTCCTCCTTGTTTTCCCCTTCGGCAATGCGACTCCAACAATGAATCTCCAGGAATTGAAGCGAAAGACGCCGGCCGAGCTTCTCGCCTTTGCCGAGGATCTCCAGATCGAGAACGCGTCATCCCTGCGCAAGCAGGACATGATGTTCGCGATCTTGAAGCAGCTCGCCGAGAACGACATGCCGATCTTCGGCGATGGCGTGCTCGAGATCTTGCAAGATGGCTTCGGCTTTCTGCGATCGCCCGAAGCAAATTATCTGCCCGGTCCGGATGATATCTATGTCAGTCCGAGCCAGGTGCGACGTTTTGCCTTGCGCACCGGCGATACGGTCGAAGGACAGATCCGCGCGCCCAAGGATGGCGAGCGCTATTTTGCCCTGTTCAAGCTGAATTCGATCAATTTCGAAGAGCCCGATCGCATTCGCCATCGCATCAATTTCGACAATCTGACGCCGCTCTATCCCGATGAAAAGCTCAATCTGGAGATCAACGATCCGACTCGCAAGGACATGACGACGCGGGTGATCGATCTGATCGCCCCGTTGGGCAAGGGCCAGCGCGCCTTGATCGTGGCACCGCCGCGTACCGGCAAAACCGTGATGCTGCAAAACATCGCGCACTCGATCGCGGCCAATCATCCGGAAGTCTATCTGATCGTACTGTTGATCGATGAACGGCCCGAGGAAGTCACCGACATGGCCCGGTCGGTCAAGGGCGAAGTCGTCAGCTCGACCTTCGATGAAGCCGCATCGCGCCATGTTTCGGTCGCCGAAATGGTCATCGAAAAAGCCAAACGCCTGGTCGAGCACAAGCGTGATGTCGTGATTCTGCTGGATTCGATCACCCGCCTGGCCCGTGCCTACAACACGGTGGTGCCCAGTTCCGGCAAGGTGTTGACCGGAGGCGTCGATGCCAATGCGTTGCAACGCCCCAAGCGGTTCTTCGGTGCCGCTCGCAATATCGAGGAAGGGGGCTCGCTGACGATCATCGCCACGGCGCTCATCGATACCGGTTCACGCATGGACGAGGTGATCTTCGAAGAGTTCAAGGGCACCGGCAATTCCGAAATCGTGCTCGATCGCAAAATCGCCGACAAGCGGACCTTTCCGGCACTCGATATTGGCAAATCGGGTACGCGCAAGGAAGAGTTGCTGGTCGATAAGGCCGTTCTGTCCAAGAGGTGGGTGCTGCGCCGTGTGCTCGGCCCGATGGGCGTGATCGACGGGATGGAATTCTTGCAGGAAAAGCTCAAGCAATCGAAGAGCAACGCTGATTTCTTCGACGCCATGAATACCTGAACCGGATTGGCGAGGCCGGTCGAACCGGCCTCGCCGCGACGTCAGATCTTAATAACCGTCGATCCGGTGGTTTTACGCGCTTCGAGATCAGCATGGGCGTCTGCTGCATGCTTCAGCGCATAGGTCTGGTTGACGGCGATCTTGACCGTCCCATTGCCGACGACATCGAACAAATCGTTGGCCGTCTCGATCAATTCAGCGCGCGTGGCGATGAAGGATTGCAAGGTCGGCCGTGTAACGACGAGCGACCCTTTCTGCCCGAGAATCCCAAGATCGATCGGCCCGACCGGGCCGGAAGCCTGGCCGAACGTGACCATCATGCCGCGCGGGCGCAGGCAATCGAGCGATTTCAGGAAAGTATCCTTGCCGATCGAATCATAGACGACCGGTAATTTGGTGCCGCCAGTGATCTCCAGGACACGGGCTTGGAAATCTTCGCGGGTGTAGATGATGGTGTGATGGCAGCCATTGGCGTGAGCGAGGGCGGCCTTTTCATCGCTTGACACGGTGCCGATCACCGTCGCGCCGAGCGAGGATGCCCATTGGCAGAGGATCAACCCGACACCGCCAGCCGCGGCATGGATGAGAATCGTGTCGCCGGCCTTCACCGGATAAACCTTGCGAATCAGATATTGCACCGTCATGCCCTGAAGCATCATGGCAGCGGCAACTTCGTCGCCGATCGTCTCTGGCAGCTTCACCACCCGGTCAGCCGCGATCAACCGAGCCTCGGCATAACCCCCGATGACACCGGCATAGGCGACCCGGTCACCCGGTCGCAGATCGGTGACACCTTCGCCGACCGCCTCGACCGTTCCGGCGCCCTCCATTCCGGGAATGAACGGCAGTGGCGTGGGATAGAGGCCGGTGCGATGGTAGACATCGATGAAATTCAGGCCGACCGCCGTGTGGCGCAGCCGGATCTCGCCCTGGCCGGGATTGCCGAGCGAAATTTCCTCCCATTGCAGGACTTCGGGCCCGCCGGGTTTATGAACACGGATAGCGTGGGTCATGAAGACTCCTTAAGCCAGATGTTGCTTGAAAAACGCGGCGGTACGGTTGTTTGCTAGATCGGCTGACGAATTGCTGTAGTGCTGCCCGCCAACTCGGGCGAAGGCGTGGTCTTCATCCGGATAGTCGTAAAGTGTCGCCAGCAGATTATCGTCCAAGACGGCATGGATTTTTTGTCGTACCGGTAGCGGGGAATATTCGTCCCTGCCGGCGATATGAAGGGCCAGGGGCTTCTTCAGGTTTTTCACTTCGCCCAGCAATTGATCGAGGCCGACGCCGTAATAGCCGACCGCCGCATCGATATCCGTGCGCGTCGCGCTCAGGAAGGCGAGCTTGCCGCCCAGGCAATAGCCGACCGCACCGACCTTCCCGGTCGAACCCGGAGAGGTGCGGATCGCGGCGATGGTCCGGGCAATGTCGCCAACACCCTTATCGACATCGAAAGCCTGGAATAATTGGGAAGCACGCGCCCATTCGGCCTGGGTCCGATCGGTGATATCGATACCCGGCTCGATGCGCCAGAACAGGTCGGGGCAGATCGCGACATAGCCCAGGGCGGCGAAACCGTCGGTCAGGTCGCTGATCACCTGATTGATGCCGAAAATCTCCTGGATGACAACCAGCGCCGGCCCGGTACTGGATTTCGGGGTGGCGACATAAGCATTCATCCGACCGTCGCCGGTCTCGATGGTGATCGTAGTCATAGTGTCTCCTGTCGGAACGAAGCTAGGAAAGTGCAAGCGCTGTTGCCAAAGCCGGTGGATCGACAAGCGGAAGCGAGCAGCTTTGACCGCGGCAAAGATAAGCTGTTGCGGCAGCGCCGAGACGGCTTTTGCCCTTTGCGGGATGCGAGTCGGGAAGGTTCGCATCGGACGGCAGAATCTGAAGCACCATCGCGGCATCGCCGGAATTTCGCGCCATTGCCGCGAGAGCCTTCGTGTCGTCGGCATCGCGCTCGCCGATAATGACGATCTGTGCGGCACGGGCGAGAAAATCGATGCCGTTTAGATACGTCCCAAGCGGAAAAAAATTGCGCTCGATCTCACCGGCAAAACTCGCAATCGAGGTTTCGGCGCGCTCCCGATAGTCGGACCGGCCGGTCAGCAGATAAAGCCGCGCCAGCACTTCGATCATCACCGCATTGCCGGCGGGAACGGCATTGTCGGCGGCCGTTTTGGTCCGCGTGATCAGAGTTTCAGTATCGTCGGCCGTGAAGAAATAACCGCCGGCCGGATCGGCAAAATGCTGATCGAGCACATCGACCCAGGAAATCGCCTGGTCGAGATAGTGCGGTTGGCCGGTGGCTTCATGGAGGAGTAGGGCGGCCCGCGCCATATCGGCATGATCGTCGAGCGTGCCGGGATGCGAGCGGCCCATTCGCCAGGAATGCGCCAAGCGGCAATCATCTCCCAGCATCATTTTTGTGACGAAGCCGAATGCCGCTTCGCCGGCCGCCAGCCAATCGGGCCGATCGAAGGCTAGGGCGGCGCGGGCGAGGGCTGCGATCATCAGGCCATTCCAATCGGCCAGCACCTTGTCGTCGCGATCCGGGGCGATCCGACCGGCGCGCTGTTGGAATAGCATGGCACGAGACCGGGCAAGCCGGGCTTCAGTCGCGGCATCGGCCAAATCGGGTGACGCCAGGCGATTGAGGATGGTTTTACCCTCCCAATTCCCCGCCGCGGTGACATCGTAATGGGCCTTGAACAAATCCGCTTCCGGGCCGAGACACCGGTCGATTTCGTCCTGGTGCCAGACGTAGAATTTACCTTCCTCATGTTCGCTGTCGGCATCGAACGTCGAGGCAAACCCACCGGCCGGGGCCAGCATCTCGCGCAGCAACCAGGAAATCGTTTCGTCGACCCGCAGGTGATAAAGCGGACTTTTCGTGGTTAGCCAAGCTTCGGTCAGCAATTCGACGAGTTCGGCATTGTCGTACAGCATTTTCTCGAAATGCGGGGCCAACCAGCGCTCGTCGGTCGAATAGCGGGCGAAGCCGCCGCCCAGATGATCATAGATGCCGCCCTGGCACATCGCATTCAGGCTGATCGTGACCGCATCGCCCCAGTCGCTCCGGCCGGTGCGGCGGTAGCCGCGCCACATCAGTGTCAGGATCGAGCAGTTGGGGAATTTCGGTGCCTGACCGATACCGCCATAACGCCGGTCGATCGCCCGAGCGAAGCGCTCGACGATCGGGTCGAGGTCGGTCAGCTCGACCGGGCCGGCGGCAAGCGGTTGCGACAATTTGGCCAAGCCGTCGGCCAGCACCTGGATGTTGGTGGTGACCTTGTCTTTCTCGGTCGCATAGATTCGGGCGATGCCTTGGAGCACCTCGGGAAGGCCCGGCCGGCCCCAGCGAGACGCGGGCGGAAAATATGTCCCGCCCCAAAAGGGTTCGCCGCGCGGGGTGAGGAACATGGTCAGCGGCCAGCCGCCTTGCTCGCCCAGCAGCATCAGCGCCTGCTGGTAGATCGCATCCAGATCGGGTCGTTCCTCGCGATCGACTTTGATGGCGACGAAAAGCCGGTTGATCAGGGTGGCGATGTCGGGATTTTCGAAGCTTTCATGGGCCATGACATGGCACCAATGGCAAGCGGCATAGCCGATTGACAACAGGATCGGCTTGTCGGCCACCGCCGCTTCCGCCAGCGCCGCCGGATCCCAGGGCCGCCAATGGACCGGATTATCCTGATGCTGGAGCAGATAAGGGCTAGTCTCGCGGGCGAGCTGATTTTCCGCCATTGGAATCTCCGGCTCATGCCTGACCGGGCATGGCGATTGTCGTAGGCATCGTATCCTATTAGGTTTCGGCGAACCGAGCCAAGCCGCCTCCGGAAGGGTCGGTTGCGCAAACGCGGGGAAGATACTGTGGATTCAATCGACCGGCCCTATTATCGGGCCCATGTCTTTGTCTGTGTGAACACCCGGCCGTCGGGTCACCCGCGCGGCTGTTGTGCCGGTGGTGGCGCTGAAAAGCTGCGCGATTATATGAAAGTCCGGGCGAAGGAACTGGGCCTGCCGGAAACCCGGATCAACGCGGCCGGCTGCCTCGATCGCTGCGAGCTGGGGCCGACGCTGGTGATCTATCCAGAAGGTGTCTGGTACGGCTATCGCACGCGGGAGGATATCGACGAAATTCTTCAAACGCATCTGGTCGAAGGCGGGCGGGTCGAAAGATTGCGGCTGCGCCTGGATCAGAGCCAGCGGTAATGACCGACCTCGCGGACACGATTTTCGCGTTATCGACGGCTCGCGGCCGGGCCGGTGTGGCGGTCATCCGGGTGTCCGGTACCGGTGCCCGAAGCGCCATTGAAACCCTGGTGGGGCGGATGCCGGCGCCGCGCACGGTCAGGTTGGCGCGGCTGAGCGATCCCGACACCCAGGAAGAGATTGACCGTGCGCTGGTCGTCTGGTTTCCGGGCCCCGCGAGTTTCACCGGCGAGGATGTCGCCGAATTTCATATCCATGGCGGCTCCGCGGTGATC
>JAXDMU010000372.1:0-4995 GCA_034665905.1 Aliidongia sp.
CATCCGTTCCGCTGCCATCGGGTTGAACTGGCCGATATAGCTTCGAATATGGGTCAGATCGACCAATGCGAGCCGGGAGAATCTTACTTCCAAGGCGGCGGCGGAAGTTCATCGGGTTTTCCCCAACTTTCCAGCCACCGCGCCACATCGGCCAGAGGTAGGTCGGAATCCCGCGGCAACGCCCGGGCTGCGGCAATAGCCCGTTGCTTGGCGTCGGTGTCTTCGGCCTCGAACAGATCCCGGTCGGATGCAGGGTCGGCCATTGGTTTCGCCTCCATTATGCCCCTCAAAGCATGGTGCGCCGCGCGGGATCGGTCAAGGAGATCGACTTCCCCATTCGGCCCCCAACGCGGCACGGGCGTCCGCGCGCAATTTTGTATTTTGTCCGGGAGATCTCTTGAACAACCTCGGCCGCGCCGTTTCATGATCGACGACGCTACCCGTGACGCCGAGCCCCCGACCGGTTAGACTCGCCGGCAAAACAAACAAGGGGAGGGGCGTCGATGACCAACACAGAGTCCCGCTATCAATCGGTCTATGATCGGTCACTGGCCGATCCCGAGGCGTTTTGGCGCGAGGCGGCGGCGGGGCTCGATTGGACGCGGCCGTTCGAGCGCGTGCTCGACGACAGTGCAGCACCCTTCTATCGCTGGTTCCCTGGCGGCGGATTCAATATCTGCGACAATGCGCTCGATCGGCATCTGCGGCACGGCTACGGCGCGCGGGTGGCCCTGGTCTATGACAGCCCGGTCACCGGCACGATCCGGTCCTTCACTTATGCCGAACTGACCGGGCACGTCGCCCGGCTGGCCGGAGCGCTCGTGCGGCTCGGCGTCAGCCAGGGCGACCGGGTGGTGATCTATCTGCCGACCATGCCCGAGGCGGTGATGGCGATGCTGGCCTGCGCCCGGATTGGCGCGGTGCATTCGGTCGTGTTCGGCGGTTTCGCCGCCAAGGAACTGGCGACCCGGATCGACGACGCCAAGCCCAAGGTGATCATTTCGGCCTCGTGCGGCATCGAGCCGGCCCGGCTGGTGCCGTACAAGCCGCTGCTCGATGCGGCGATCGATCTCGCCCGCTCGAAGCCCGCTTCCTGCATCATCCTGCAACGCCCGCAACTGACGGCGCGTTTGGTGCCGGGCCGCGATCTCACCTGGGACGAGGCATTGGACGGCGCCGAACCGGTGCCGTGCGCCGAGACGCTGGCGACCGATCCACTCTATATTCTCTACACCTCAGGCACGACCGGCATTCCCAAGGGCGTGGTACATGATCATGGCGGCTATGGTGTGGCGCTCCATTGGAGCATGCCACACATCTACGGCATCGGCCCGGGCGACGTGATGTTCACCGCGTCCGATGTCGGCTGGGCGGTCGGGCATTCCTATATGGTCTATGCGCCGCTGCTGATTGGCGCCACCAGTATCGTCTATGAGGGCAAGCCGGTCGGCACACCCGATGCCGGGGCGTTCTGGCGGGTCGTGCGGCAGCATAGCGTCAAGACGCTGTTCACCGCCCCCACCGCGTTTCGCGCGCTGCGTCGCGACGATCCGGACGGCAAATTCATCGCCCAAGCGCCGCTCGGGCGCTTCGAAGCACTGTTTCTAGCCGGCGAGCGCTGCGACCCGGCGACGCTCGACTGGGCCGAGCGCCATCTGGGCCGTCCGGTGATCGATCACTGGTGGCAGACCGAGACCGGCTGGCCGATCGCCGCCAATTGCCTGGGGCTGGGCAAGTTGCCGGTCAAGCCCGGCTCACCGACGCGCGCCGTGCCGGGTTGGGATGTCCGTGTGCTGGATGGCGAGGGCCGGCCGGTCAAGCCGGGCGAGATCGGCAATCTGGTCCTCAAACTGCCGTTGCCGCCCGGCAGCCTGCCGACGCTGTGGCAGCAGGATGATCGCTACGTCGAATCCTACCTCACGGAGTTTCCGGGGTTTTACCAGACCGCCGATGCCGGCTGCATCGATGAAGACGGTTATATCTTCGTCATGAGCCGAACCGACGACATCATCAATGTCGCGGCCCATCGCCTCTCGACCGGCGGCATCGAGGAGGTGGTGAGTGCCCATCCCGATGTCGCGGAATGCGCCGTGATCGGCATCGCCGATGCGCTCAAAGGGCAGGTGCCGATCGGCTTCGCCGTGCTCAAATCCGGTACAATTCAGCCCCACGAGGCGATCGAGCGCGAGATCGTGGCGCTGGTGCGCGATCGGATCGGCCCGATCGCTTGCTTCAAGCGGGTCATCGTGGTCGACCGGTTGCCCAAGACCCGATCGGGCAAGATCCTGCGCCAGACCATGCGCGGCATCGCCGATGGTACGGCGCCGGCCGTGCCGGCGACGATCGAGGACCCGGCGGTGCTGGACGAAATCTCCGCCCGGATCGCCGCGGCCGGCTTGCAGGCCAGCGGGGAAAGCTGAGTCTTCCGCCCACCGTCACGGCACGAGGCGATAACCCCCCGGCTCGGTGATCAGGATCTCGGCCTTGGACGGGTCGTGTTCGATCTTCTGGCGCAGGCGATAGACATGGGTTTCGAGCGTATGCGTCGTCACCCCGGCATTGTAGCCCCAGACCTCGTTCAGCAGCAGCTCGCGCGCGGTCGGATGGTCGCCGGCCCGGAACAGATATTTCAGGATCGCGGTTTCCTTTTCGGTCAACCTGATCTTCTTTTTACCGCTGCCATCGACCAGCAGCTTGGCCGAGGGGCGGAAATTGTACGGGCCGATGGTGAAGACGGCATCCTCGCTCTGCTCGTGCTGGCGCAGCTGAGCGCGCAGCCGGGCGAGCAACACGCCCAGGCGGAACGGCTTGGTGATGTAATCATTCGCCCCCGCATCGAGACCGAGGATGGTGTCGGCCTCGCTGTCCGACCCGGTCAGCATAACCACCGGCGCCCGCACGCCGTTGCGCCGCATCAGCCGGCACAGATCGCGCCCATCCATGTCAGGCAGGCCGACATCGAGCAGAATGACATCGAAATACTGATTCTTGACGATCTCCAGCGCCTGGGCCGCGTCAGCCGCGGCTTCCGTCGAAAATTCCTCATGCAGCCGAAGCTGCTCGACCAGGGCATTGCGTAACGCTTCGTCATCATCGACCAGCAAGATCCGTCGCGGCACGCTCATCTGGTCACCGTCACGCCGCGCCAGAATGCGATATGGCCGCGAATATTTTCAGCCGCTGGTTTCGGATCGGGATAATACCAGGCGGCATCACGGTTTTCGGCACCATCCACCACAATCGAATAATACTGCGCGACACCCTTCCACGGACAAGTACTGGTTGTAGTACTATCCGTAAAAAATTCGCGCTTAAGTGATTCGAGCGGGAAATATATATTACCTTCGACCGTCTCGAAACGGTCGGTATGGGCGATTACTTGGCCGTGCCAGGATGCGCTGGGCATCATTTTCCTCCAACATCGTCACTCGCGGGTACCAGCAGAATAAGGATATCCCGGCCCGGCTGCAACGCCCGCCGTGTCAGCCTGCCACGAAACGGTCGAGGGCCGCGCCGAAATCGCAGCTGGTCCGGTCCCAATCGGCCAGACCGGCGGCAGCGGCAAGCGCACCGCGGCCGAGACGCAAACGCAGCTTTTCATCGTCGATCAAACGGACGAGAGCCGCGGCGAGGGCGGGGCGGTCGCCCGGCGGCACCAGGATGCCGGCGGTTTCGGGCACCGTCTCGGGAATGGCGCCGCCCGTGGTCGCCAGAATCGGCAGGCCGCGGGCCATCGCCTCGGCGAAGACCATGCCGTAACCCTCGTGCCACGATGGCAGCACGAAGAGATCGGCCGCGGTGTAGGCATCCTGCAAGCGATCCGGCGGATATTCGCCGGCCAGCACGATTCGCGCGCCCAGCCCGGTGCGCTCGATCGCCCGGCCGAGCGCACGCACGGTGGCCGGATCGCGCTCCAGGCTGCCGATGATGGTGAGGTGCCAGGGCGGTGCCGCAACATCGCTCAGCGCCTCGACCAGCAGCACATGGCCCTTGCGCGGCGTCACCGTGCCGACCGACAGCAGCCGCACCGGCCCGTCGCCGCGCGGGATCTGCGGCCGATCCGGCCGGTCGAGGCCGGGCGGCACGATCGCGATGCGCGCCGCCTCGACACCATAGGCCCGCACGGCGGCCGCACTGGCGGCACTCGGGCAGATCGCACCGCGGCACAGACCCAGCAAGTGCCGCTCAAGGATGGCATAGCGGTCGCGCTCCGCGTCGGTCAGGCCGGTTTCAAGCGCCAGCGGGTGGTGCACCATCGCCACCACCGCCAGCCGCGCAGCGTGGTCGGCAAGCGCCGTCTCGAAGGCCGGCAGGGCCAGACCGTCGATGCACAACCGCGCCCGATCCGGCAATTCGGCCAGCAGGGCCGCGGCCGCCTTGCGCGCCACGCCGTCGGCCGCGGGAAATTCGCCCGCCAATTCATGCACAGCGACCGCGCGCCCGTGCGACCGCAACCCTTGGATCACGCGGCGGTCATAAATATATCCGCCGGTAATCTGATCGAGCCGGCCCGGAACGACGAAGCCAAAGCCGGTCACGGACGCGCCAGCACGCCCTCGTAACCGGCCCAGGCGACCGGCGATTCGCGCAAGACCACACGAATCGAATGAAGCGCTCCGGCCGTACCGGCACCGAGCGCCCCGGCATCGGCCGCCGCGGCGAGCTTGCGGAAAATCCAGCCGGCGAGGAATTCGGTCGTGGTGTTTTGCCCGGCGAAATCCGGCACCGTATCGAGATCGCGATAGGCCAGCGGCTCAAGCACCTGCTTCAGCACATCGATGGCGCGGCCGATATCGCACACCAGCCCATCGGCATCGAGTTCGGTGCGGCGGAACTCCGCCTCAACGCCATAGGTCGCACCGTGCAGCCGCTGGGCCGGGCCGAAGATCGCACCCCGGAAACTATGGGCGATCATGATGTGGTCGCTGACGGCGACGCTGTACATTTGGACTGATCCTTCTTGGGTGAGTGACATCACGCAGGCAGAGCACGTTA
>JAXDMU010000373.1:0-3725 GCA_034665905.1 Aliidongia sp.
TTCCATATTGCGGATGCGCGTGCTTGCGGCCGCCAGCGCCAGATGCACGCGCTCGGCCCCGCGCGTGATGCTGCCGGCTTCGACGACGTGCTGAAACAGCCGCAGATCGATCAAATCGAAGCTCATCGTCCGTACGGTCCCCGGTTGCCGATACTGCCGCTATCAGAGCGGAAAGGCACGCTGAAAGCGATCGGTTTTATATAAACCACAGGTTGAGGATGCCCGATCGCGGCGGCCTCGGCTACCGCTGCCCGAAGCGCAGCACGATGGCGGAGGGTTCCATTGTTATCAATTCATGATTTTGTTCAGGATCGGCCCACCGTTGGCTCGATTCAGCGGCCCGATGTGCAAAAGTCGCCGGCCGAGGATCTGATCGACGGCGTGACGATCACGCCGCTGTCGCTCGGCGCGGACGACCGCCGCAGCCTGCACGAACTGCTGACCCTGCGCGACGAGTCCCAGGAGCCAATCGTCCACGTCTATCAGGTGAGCGCCCAGCCGAAATCGATCCGGGCCTGGGTCTATCACAAACACCAGTCGGATCGTCTCGCCTTCACCAACGGCGAATTCCGCGTCGTTCTCTACCCTACGATCATCCGGGCATGCCGTACCGGTTCTGAAACGCAAAGATCAGGCGGGTCGGAGCGACGGGCTGTGACGCCACTCCGACCCGCTTTTTGTGTCGGCCTTCTCAGGCCGCCTTCCCCGCCTTCGCCCCATAAAACGTCCCGCCCGTCTCCGCCATCCGGCGCAACAGCGCGTTCGGCGTGAAGCGTTCGCCGAATTTCTGGGCGAGGCGGTCGCATTCGGCGACGAACTGCGCGGCACCCACCGTGTCGATCAGCGAGAGCGGGCCGCCGGTCCAGGGCGCGAAGCCCCAGCCGAGGATGGCGCCGATATCGGCGTCGGCCGGGTCGGTGACGACGTTTTCCTCATAGCAGCGCGCGGTTTCCAGCGCCTGGACATAGAGGAAGCGCGTGCGCAGTTCGGCCGGGTCGGGCTGGTCGGCGGCCCGCGCCACCAGATCGGCGAGGCCGGACCAGAGCCGCTTCTTGCCGTCGGCCGGATACTCGTAGAAACCCTTGCCGGCCTTCTTGCCGAGCCGGCCCAACTCGACCACCAGCTTTTCGATCAGGCTGTCAATCGGCCCGCGGCGATAGGCGTCACCCAGATCCTTTTGGGTCTGCTTGCCGATCTTGTAGATGAGGTCGAGTGCCACCTCGTCGGCCAGTGCCAAGGGCGCCATCGGCATGCCGGTCATCTTGCCGACATTCTCAATGAGCGCCGGGGCGACACCTTCGGCCAGCATCATGATGCCTTCGCGGGTGTAAGTGCCGAAGACCCGGCTGGTATAGAAGCCGCGGCTGTCATTGACCACGATCGGCGTCTTCCTGATGCGCTGGACAAAATCCATGGCGATGGCGAGGGTCGCATCCGAGGTCTGCTTGCCGCGGATGATCTCGACCAGCTGCATCTTGTCCACGGGCGAGAAGAAATGCACGCCGATGAATTTGGCCGGGTCCTTCGAAGCTTCCGCGAGGCCCGTGATCGGCAGGGTCGAGGTGTTCGAGCCGAACACGGCATGGGGCGGCAGCACGGCTTCGGCCCGCTTGGTGACATCGGCCTTGATCGTGCGATCTTCGAACACCGCCTCGATCACCAGATCGGCATCGGATAGCAGCGCGTAATCGGTGCTGGATGTGATCCTGGCCAGCAACGCCGCGCGCTTGGCCGCGTCGATCTGGCCGCGCGAAACCTGCTTGTCGAGCAGCTTGGCCGAATAGGCCTTGCCCTTCTCGGCATCTTCCTGGCTGCGGTCGATCAGCACGACATCGAGCCCGGCTGCGGCCGAGACGTGGGCGATGCCGGCGCCCATCATGCCGGCGCCGAGAATGCCGATCTTGCCGAGCTTGGCGGGCGGATAGCCCTGCGGCCGGGTCGCCAGCTTGTTGGCGCGCTGCATGTTGATGAAGAGCGAGCGGATCATGTTGCGCGATACCGGATCGAGCATGACCGACGTCATGTAACGCGCCTCGATCCGAAGGGCGACGTCGATCGGCACCTGCGTGCCTTCATAGACCGCGGACATGATCGCCTGCTGCGCCGGGTAGTTGCCCAGGCTGCGAGCATGCAGCATGGCGTTGCCGCCGACGAAAATCTGCGAGCCGCCGGGCGTGTAGGGGCCGCCGCCCGGCAGCTTGAAGCCCTTTTCGTCCCAGGGCTGCACGGCTTTGCCGCCGGATTTGATATAGGCCTTGGCCTCGTCGATCAGTGCCGTTGCCGGCACCACCTTGTGGACGACATTGCCGCTGAGTGCCGCCTGCGGGTTCATCGATTTGCCTTCGAGCATCAGCGGCAGCGATGCCATTAACCCCATGAGGCGCGGCAGGCGCTGCGTGCCGCCGGCACCGGGCATGACGCCGACCTTGGCTTCGGGCAGGCCCAGCTGGATGCGCGCCTCGTCGGCCACCACGCGGTGATGGCAGGCGAGGCAGATTTCGAGCCCGCCGCCCAGCGCGGTACCGTTGATCGCGGCGACGAACGGCTTGCCGGCCTTCTCGATTTTCCGCAGCAGCAGATTGAGCGACATGATGCCGTCAAAAATCGTCTTGGCGATCCGGCTCCTGTCGCCGGTGGTGGCGCCCGCGGTCTGCGCTTCGAGCATTGAGAGATCGGCCCCGGCGATGAAATCCTTCTTGCCCGAGGTCACGACCACGCCCTTGACTGCGGGATCGGCGATCGCTTTGTCGACGGCGGCGGCGAATTCCGGGATCGAGGCGGCCGACAGCACATTCATCGAGCGGTCGGGCATGTCCCAGATCAGGGTGACGATGCCGTCGGCATCGGTTTCGGTGCGAATATTTTGCATGATGCTGACTTTCTGGCTTACAGCCGCTCGATGATGGTGGCGGTGCCCATGCCCGCGCCCACGCACAGCGTGGCGAAGCCGGTCTCCAGATCGCGCCGCTCCATCTCGTCGAGCAGCGTGCCCAGGATCATGGCGCCGGTCGCCCCCAACGGATGGCCCATGGCGATGGCGCCGCCATTCACATTGATCTTGTCATGCGGGATTTCGAGCAGATGCATGAACAGCATGACGACCGAGGCGAACGCCTCGTTGAGTTCGTAGAGATCGATGTCGCCCGGTTTCATGCCGGCGCGGGCCAGTACCTTGCGCGCGACCTTTTCCGGGCCGGTCAGCATGATTGAGGGTTCCGAACCGATCGAGCCGAAGGCACGGATGCGCGCGCGCGGCTTCAGCCCGGCCTTCGCGCCGGCCTCCTTGGTGCCGATCAGGATGGCGGCGGCACCATCGACGATGCCCGAGGAGTTGCCGGCATGATGGACATGGTCCATGCGCTCGACCTCGGGATAGCGCAGAAGCGCCACGGCGTCAAAACCCATCGCCTCGCCCATCGTGGCGAAGGCGGGGTTCAAGGCGGCGAGCGACTGCATCGTCGTCTCGGCACGGATATGCTCGTCGCGGTCCAGGAGCGTCAGGCCCAACTGGTCCTTGACCGGCACGATCGATTTCCGGAAGCGATTGTCGGCCCAGGCGGCGACCGCGCGCTTCTGGCTTTCGACGGCGTAGGCGTCGACATCGGTGCGCGAAAAGCCCCATTTGGTCGCGATCAGATCGGCGCCGATACCCTGCGGCGTGAAATAGCTCTTGAAGGCGATCGAGGGATCGGTCGCCCAGGCGGCGCCATCGGAGCCCATTGCCA
>JAXDMU010000374.1:0-4031 GCA_034665905.1 Aliidongia sp.
TCATGTCGGATTCCTTTTTCCGCTTCCATGATGTGCCTGTTTCAAGCGAGCGGTCAGCTCGCGCACGGCCCGCTTTTCATCCGGCGATAAATCCTCGCGGCGGGCCTTGGCGTAGACCATCAGCAGGTAGAGCGGAGTATCCATGTGCTGGTAGAAGTAAATTACCCGCACGCCGCCGCGTTTCCCGCTGCCCTGCCGACTCCATCGCACCTTGCGAACGCCGCCAGTGTCCTGGATCACGTCGCCCGCTTCGGGATTGCGGGCGATAAAATCCACGAAATCGTTGCGCTCTTCGTCCGACCAAACATCGGCTGCCTGTCGCGAAAAAAGGATCGTTTCCGCGACGCTGAGGGGTTTGGTCCACATTTGTTATTTATACGCCAATGGCGCCCTTTGGTCAAGATTTCCGACGCGCGCCGCACATCAAATCGGTGCCCTCGCTAAAGAAACACCGGCTCCGCCGTCAGGTGGCGCGCGGTGAAGCCGTGGTGTTCGGCCAGCAATTCGACGATGCGGGCGCGGTGGCAGGTGCGCCAATCGCCTTCGTAGCAGACGAGGCAGCTCGGCTGCTCCAAACCCAGAACGGCCACCTCGTCGAGCGCCGCGCGGGCTGCGGGTTCGGCCAGCCTGGTCTCGACGATGCGCCAGAAGGTCGCGCGGTCGCCGCTGCGGTGCGCCACGCGGCCTTCCTTCGGGGTGCCGAGCGGTTTCACATGCCGATACTCGATGCCCGCCTCGGCCATCGCCCCGGCCAGTTGGCGCTTGGAAAAGCCGGCCCGGCGCGATTGCGGCAGGTCGCGCACATCGATCAGTCGCGTCACGCCGGCCGCCTGCAAGGCGCGCAGGAAATCGGCGAGCGAGGCCTGTTCGTAGCCGATGGTGAAGATTTCCGGCATTAGCGCGCCGGGTGCTGCATGACATGGGCATTAATCGCGGCCAGCGCCGGATCGGCGTCGAGCAGTGCGGCACAATCGCGCCAGCCGAAATCCGGCCGGGTCGGCGCCAAAGCCTCGATGATCTTTGTCACCAGCGCCAGATCGTCGGTCTCATCGACGCAAAACCGATAATGCGCCGGCTCGTCCCTACCGAGCTGGCGAAAGCCGAAGCGTGCCGCGCGGCGCCAGATGAAGGGCGTCACATGCTCATGCTCGAACCGATCGTCGGATTCACGCATCGCGGCATCGAGGGCGGCGCGGCTGAACACCTCGGTATCGAGCCCGCGCGGGTAGCTTTCGACATCAAGGCTGGTGTAATGCGTCTTCGGGCGATGGGCGAGATATTCGGCGATCACCTGATCGACCAAGGCCGGGTCGATCAGCGGGCAATCGGAGGTCACGCGCACGATCGTTGCGGCCCCGGAACGATCGGCGGCCCCGGCGTAGCGCGCCAGCACGTCGTGCTCCGACCCGCGATGGACCGGGATGCCCAGTTCTCCGGCAATCGCCGCGATCGGATCGGAGCCGGGCGCCTCGGTCGTCGCCACGATGATGCCGTCAAGGCGGGTCGCCCGTTGCAGCCGGGTGAGGTGCCACCACAGCAGCGGCCGGCCCAGAATCGGGCGCAGCACCTTGGCCGGCAGCCGCGTCGAATTCAGCCGGGCCTGGCTGATCGCAATGACCGGGCGATCGGCGCTCACGGCGGAAAGGCTGCCAGAGTCTTGTCGCGCGGGAACAAATGGCGCTGAACGCGCCATTCCGGCTCAGTGATCTCGAAGAGATGCACGTCGTGAAATTCGCCGTATTTGAAAATATGGTCGCGCATCACGCCAACGGTTCGCACGCCGTGCATTGGCTTGGCGCGGATGAAATTCTCGTTTCCGGCCATGATCGCGTAGCAGACCTTGTGCAGATCGAGCCGGTAAAAGGCGTAGTCCAGCACGAAGCTGTGGGTGAAAGCGGCGATGAAACGTTCCTGCGGCTCCAACACCAGATAGGTGCCGGGCGTACAGCGCCGATGGATCCGGTCGATTTCGGCGAAGGACAGATAACCGATCGGCCGGCCCCGCCATTCGACGATGAAATGGACGAAATCCTCGCGCGCCTCGCATGCCCGCAGCCAGCCGCGCTGCCGTTCGATGTCGGAATCGAGATCGGTGAACATGAAACGGGTAATCTCGGGCCGGGTCCGCCAGTCGAGCAGCATTTCGGCATCGGCGATCCGCGGCGCCCTAAACGTGAACGGCATCAGCTTCGCTCCATCCATCGACGCCACGCGTGATGAAAGGCGAGGATCCGGTCCTCGTTGGCACCGAGGCGCGCTGGTCGCGGCGGGCCATAAGCCTTACCGTGCTGCACCGCTTCGGAAATCTGCTGATCCTCGGCCAAAACGCGATCGTTGAACTCGGCGAGCGTGCCGAGCACCGAACGGCCCATGACCCCGTCGCGTACCGCAGGCTTGGCGCTGGCGCCGGTCGCGAGCCAGAAGCGCAGCCGCGTGGCATCGGGCGACGTCGGCTCATAGATCTGCACGCTGAGCGTCACCCCGGCCGTGACCGTAACGCAGAGATTGGGGAAGATGTGATAGTGATCGTACCGGTTCGAGCGGTCCAGACCGGCGAGGCCGAGCCTTGTCTCGATCCGCATCAGCGATTGGGTCGCCGTGGCGGTCAGCGTCGAGGGGCCGAGCGAATGATCGCCGGTTTTGGTCATCGGCAGCACCTCGCTCACCAAATCGCGGAAGCTCTCCGGATGGATCAGATCGACATGATAGCCTTCGATGGCGCTTTCGACGCCGATCTTCCAATTGCAGCGCCAAATGATCGCCTGTTCGGCAAAGGACACCGACAGGCACGACGAAGCCGCCGCCAGAATCGCGTGATAGGGACCGAGAAACTCGGCAAGGCTCGGTCCCGCTTCCGCCAGCCGGGCGAAGACGAGATCGCCGCAATTCGCGACCGCGACCGGTGGCAGCGCCAGATCGCGCCGGGCCGCCCGGTCGAGGCCGAAAAACTCGGCATTGCCCGGAATGCCGACCGGCACGCCCTCGCTGTTATAGGTCCAGCCATGATAGGGGCAGCGCAGCAGGCCGTTGCCGCGGCACTCCCCCTTGAGCCGGGCATGGCGATGCGAGCAGACATTGCCGAAGCCACTGAGTGCGCCGTCGAAATTCTGCACGACGATGCTGCGCCCGGCGAGATCGGCGGTCAGCCAGTCATTGTGGTTGGCGAGGCTCGATTTCAGCCCGACGAATTGCCAGCATCGGGCGAAGATCGCCCGATGTTCGGCCGCAAGTGCTGCCGGTTCCGTATAGGTCGCCGGTTCGAGCCCGTCGGTCATGCCGTCACCCGGCCAGCACGCCGCCATCGACCACCAGCCCGATGCCGTTGATCCACCGCGATGCATCCGACAGCAGAAAGCCGATCGCGTTGGCGATGTCCTGCGGCTTGCCGATGCCCATTGGATATTGCGCGACATAGCCCTGCCATTGCGCCTCGCTCATGGTGGCGCGGAAGCGCTCGGCCATTTCGGTCTCGACCAGAGCCGGCAGCACGGCATTGACCCGGATGCCGTCGCGCATCAATTCGACGGCGAGCGCCTTGGTCGCGGCCAGGACGGCGCCCTTGCTGGCACAATAGACGACATTGCTCGCCTGCCCGACCAGGGCCGACACCGAACTCAACAGCACGAGGCTCGCGCCCGCAGCGGCGACGCCGCGCTGGCGGAAGCCGCGGGCGAGCGCGATGCCGCTTTCGACATTGACGCGGAACATCTGGTCCATGAAGGCCTGATCGGTCACGCGCACCGGCTTGCCGAGCTGAATGCCGGCGCAATGCGCGATGCCCGACAAGGCGCCTTCGGTGGCAATTTTCTGCACGAAGGGCGCAATCGCATCGATCGCCGAGAGATCGAAGGCGACGGCTTGGTGCCCGGCCCCGCTCAGCGTTTCCAGCGTCGCGGTGAGCCGCCCGGCATCGCGCCCGGTAGCGATCACGCGTGCGCCCAGTGCCGCCAGCCCTTGTGCCGTGGCACGACCGATGCCCGAGGACGCGCCGGTCACGAGCACGCGCCGCCCCGTCAGATCCATCGGGTTGG
>JAXDMU010000375.1:0-10213 GCA_034665905.1 Aliidongia sp.
GCAAAGCCACGATCCCCGCAAAAAACCAGCCTTAAACTCCGCCGAAAATTCGCGGGATGGGACAACGCATACCTCGAAACCATCCTTGTCGCCAAAACCTGTTAACCTCGATTCGGAGCCCTGCGCCAAACAATGAAGTGTCGCAACGCGCCTGTGACCGCCATGGGGCGCGGGCATTTCGCCCTATGATTCGTCGACGCCGTTTTTTATACTGCGGCCGCGATGAACCATCTGACCCGCTACATCTTCCGCCAAAGTCTGGGGCTGACCGTGATCGTCACCGGGGCGTTCAGCGCGGCGATTTGGGTCATCACGTCGCTGCGGATGATCCAGCTGGTGGTCGATCGCGGCAACGGCGTCGGGATTTTTTTCGAGCTGATGCTGCTGGAATTGCCGACGATCCTTCAACTGGTCGTGCCGATCGGCTGTTTCTTTGGGGTGCTGTTCACCTACAACAAGATGATCGGCGACAGCGAGATGGTGGTCATGCGCGCCTGCGGCCTGTCGCAATCGATGCTGGCGCGGCCAGCGCTGTTGCTGGGCGGTGTCGGGCTCGTCCTCATGCTCTCGATCTCGGTCTATTTCCTGCCGGCCTCGAAAAACGCGTTCAAGGATCTGGAATTCATCATCGAGAACGAGTTCACGTCGGTTTTCCTCCAGGAAGGCACCTTCAACACCGTGTCCAACACGCTGACGATCTATATCCGCACGCGCAGTGCGGCGGGCGAGTTGCAGGGGCTGCTGATCTTCGACACACGCGACCCGCAAAAGCCGGTGACGCTGACGGCCGAGAGCGGGCTGGTTGTGCAGGTGGACGGCAACCCGCGCGTTCTAATGCATAACGGCACGCGCGGCTTGTGGGACAAGAGCAAGCAGGATCTGTCCGTGCTGACCTTCGATAGCTGGACGCTCGATCTCAACGAATTCCGCGACGCGCCCGGCGCGCGCTTTCTTCAGCCGGACGAGCGCTATTTGCCCGATCTCTTTAATCCGCAAGGCGTCGATAACGACCCGACCCTCCGGCAAAGGCTGATCGTCGAGGGGCATAACCGGCTGGTCAGCCCGCTTTTCTGCCTGACGCATGTGCTCGTGGCACTCGCCTGCCTGCTGACCGGCGAACTCAATCGGCGCGGTCAGGCCAAGCGCATGGCGGTCGCCATCGCCGTCCTGATGATTCTGGTCGCCGGTTCGCTGGTCTCGGCCAATCTGGCCAACCGCAATCTGGGTGCCATCCCGCTCATGTATCTGACCGCGTTGGTGCCGGCGGCGATCAGCGGCTTCCTGGTGCTGTTCGGCTATCGGCGGCTGCTGCGCCTGCTGTCGCCCCGCCCCGCGATCGCCCTGCCGGCATGAACCTTCCCGTCACACTCTTCGGGTATATCGCCCGGCGCTTTCTGATGTGGTTCAGCGGCGTCTTTCTGCTGTTCGTCATGCTGATTTTCATCGGCGATTTCGTCGAGCTGACCCGGCGCACGTCGGCGCGGGCCGATATCGGTGCCGGTCTGCTGGTCAAGTTGGCCGCCCTCAAGCTGCCCTACGAAGCGCAGCAGGTGATGCCCTTCGCCGTGCTCGGTGGCTCGATTCTGGCGCTCTTCTTCATGACGCGCAGCCGCGAGCTGATCGTCGCCCGCGCCGCTGGCATTTCGGTCTGGCAGTTCCTGACGCCGGCCATCGCGATCGCCTTCGCGGTCGGTGTGGTCGGCGTCACCTTGTTCAATCCACTAGCCTCGACCGCCCAGGCCGAATACAAGTTTCTGGAAAATACCCTGCTGAAGAGTCAGGCGGGCTCGCTGCTGCTGAACGGGTCGGGCCTGTGGCTGCGGCAAAGCGATATCGAAGGCACCCAGGCGGTGATTCACGCGCTCAGCCGGCCGAACGCCGGGTCGGCGCCCTCGTCCGAGATGTTGCTGGGCGACGTCACGATCTATTTCTTCCGCGACAATGACCGGTTGATCCGTCGAATCGATGCGGCGAGCGCCCGGCTCGAGGCGGGGCGCTGGTACGTCAGCAACGGCGTCGAATGGCGGCCCGACCGAGACAAGCTGGCTTTCGAAGAACAGGTCGTGCCGACCAATCTGACGGTCCAAAAGATCGAAGAAAGTTTTGCGTCGCCCGAAACCATGTCGTTCTGGAAGCTGCCGGCCTTCATCAAACTGCTTGAAGAATCAGGGTTTTCCGCGCAAAAGCACAAACTCTATTTCGACTCGTTGCTGGCGCGACCGCTGATGCTCTGCGCCATGGTGCTGATCGCCGCGGTGTTTTCGCTGCGCATGCAGCGGCGCGGTGGCACGACGCCCTTGATGATTGGTGGCATCTGCGCCGGGTTTCTGGTCTATTTCATGTCGGATCTGGTATTTGCACTGGGTGCGTCGGCCACCATCCCGGTGGCGTTGGCCGCATGGACCCCGGCGGTGATCAGTTCACTGCTCGGCGCGTTCGTTCTGTTGCACCTCGAAGACGGTTAGGCTCTTGATGCGTAAGGGCGAAATGAAATGGGCGGCACGGGTCGCGGCCATCGGTTTGACCGGTGCCTGCGCGGCTAGTCTGGTAGCAACCGCGGCACGGGCCGAGGGCGGGTCGTCCCGTCATGGCGGAATGTCGCGCACCGATTCTGCCGGCAATGTCGTGCCGATCGTCTTCGCCGCCGACGAAGTGACCTATGACGACCCGCTGGGCATCGTCATCGCCCGCGGCAATGTCGAGATTTCGCAGGCCGGCCAGACCGTGCTGGCCGATGTGGTCGCCTATAATCAGCACACCGACACGATCACAGCATCCGGGCATGTCACGATCATCCGGGCGTCGGGTGAAACGGTCAACGCCGATTACGCCGATCTGACCAACCAGCTGAATGACGGATTTATCCAGGATGTCCGCATGATGCTGGCCGATCGGACGCGGGTGGTCGGCAACACCGCGCGGCGCACCGGCGACGGCAATCGCACCGAGATCCGAAAGAGCGTCTATAGCCCATGCGATTTGTGTCTGGACGATCCGACGGCGCCGCCGCTGTGGCAGTTGCGGGCCGAAACCTTGATCCATAACAAAGAGCAGCAACTGATCGAGTACAAGGACGCAACACTCGATCTGTTCGGCTGGCCGATCCTCTATACGCCCTATCTTTCGACGCCCGATCCGTCGGCCAAGCGCGCGAGCGGTTTTCTGCCGCCTTCGATCGGCGAATCGAGCTTTCTCGGCGCGTTCGCCCGCATCCCCTATTACTGGGTGATCGACGGGGATTCCGATCTTACTTTCGCGCCGATGTTCACCTCGACGCAGGGGCCGGTGCTGGAAGGCGAGTATCGCCAGCGGTTTTCGAACGGTCAGCTCTATTTCCAGGGCAGCATCACCCAGGGATCGCTTGTGACCAGCGTCGATCCTGAGTTCAACAAGCCCAATCAGTTCCGCGGTGACATCAGTTCCTGGGCCCAGTTCAATCTCGACGACAATTTTCGTGCCGGATATCTGCTCAACCGAACGAGTGATCAGACCTATCTCGAACTCTATCGGCTGGGCGGAACGCAGGCGTTTCTCACCTCGCGCGCCTATCTCGAGGATTTCGACGGCCGCAATTACGGCGCGGTCAACGCCTATGGTTTTCAGTCGCTGCAATCCAACGTCTCGGATCATACCCAGGCGATCGTCCTGCCGTCGGTCGATTATACCTGGGCCGGGGCGCCGACCAGCTGGGGCGGCAAATTCACCACGACGGTCGGCGGCATCGATATCGTGCGCCAGTCCGGTTCGCAGGCGCAGCGCCTGTCGGCCGGCACCGAATTCGACCTGCCGTTTTCCGGACCGTGGGGCCAACGCTTCAATTTCGTCGCCGGGATCCGGGGCGATGCCTATAACGAAAAAGACGCGCAATTAGGGACCAGTGTCGTGGCGTTCAACGCCGATGGCACGGTCATTGCTCCGGGGACGCCGATCGTGCCCGGCTCCTTGACCAGCTTCCAGCCGACGCCGAGCGGCAAGCTGGTCAATGGCGTCGCCGAACGCGTCTTTCCCCAGATCGGCTTGGAATGGCGCTATCCGTGGATCAGCCGTGGCGCACAATCGAGCTTTACGATCGAGCCGCGCGTGGCGTTTTACGCCGCACCGAACGGCGGCAACCCGGCCAAGATCACCAACAACGACAGCCAGGCCATCGATTTCAACGACACCGATCTGTTCACGCGCAACCGCTTCACCGGCTACGATCTGGTCGATAGCGGCCAGCGCATCGATTACGGGCTGCAAGGGGCCTGGCAAATCGACAGCGGCCAGCGGCTGTCCTTTCTGACCGGGCAGAGCTATCGCTTCGAGTCACAATCGCCCTTTACCGGCCAGAGCGTGCATCTTCAGCCGAACGATCCGGTCACCACGACCGGCGCCGGCGACGGGTTGGCGCGACCGCTGTCCGACTATGTCGGGCGTATCACCTATACGCCCAGCCAGTCGCTCGACCTCGTCTATCGCTATCGCTTCGATCAAAAGGATCTTCGCCCGCAGACCCAGGAAATCGGTGCCGTGACCGGCACCGAATCGGTTCGGTTCAGCACCAGCCTGATCGCGCTCGGCAACAATCTGGCGGACGGCGAAACCCATCGTTTGCAGATCAGCGGTGGGGTGAACGTGGCACTCGATCAATATTGGACGGCCACTGCCAATGCCACGCGCGATTTGGCAGGCGACGGCACGCTTGTCTCGTCCGGCTTTGGTCTGCAATATTCCGACGAATGCATGACCTTCATCACCAGCTTTACCCAGAATGGCACGCGGTTCGAAGATATCCGGCCCAGCCAGGCCGTGGTGTTCACCCTGGTGCTGAAGAATCTGGGGGTGATTTCGGTGCCGGCGCTGCAAACAAACGGTTAGGGATGACGGGGTCGGCCCGGCCGGTGTACGATGATCGTCATTGCCCTTCGGGGCTGTTGAGTCAAAGCTAGGAAAGATCCGTGCTGCTTTTCCGTTTGCCCGGCGTCGTCATCGCCCTTTCGCTTCTCGCCCTTGCGACCGTCCCGGCCGCGCGGGCGCAGAATGTCCGGATCATTGCGGTCGTCAATGACGAGGTCATTTCAGCCGCCGATCTGAATGCCCGCGTCTCGCTGACCTTGCTGTCATCCAGTTTCGGCGACGATCCGGCGACGCGCCAGCGCGTGGCCGCGCAAGTGCTGCGCCAGATGATCGACGAGAAACTCGAGATTGCCGAATCAAAGAAGCACGATGTCAAAGTGTCGGACGAGGATGTCGACAACGCCTACAGGGCGCTTGAGAACCAGAATAAAATGCAGCCCGGCGGGCTGGAGAAATATCTGGGCGAACATGGCATCCCGAAATCGGCGCTGATCAATCAGTTGTATGCCCAGATCATCTGGGCCCGCAGCGTGCGCGGCCGGTACGGTCACTCCATAGGCATCGGCGACGACGAGGTGAATGACGCGATCAAGCAGATGGAAGACAGCCGCGACAAGATGCAAAACCGCGTGGGCGAGATCTTCTTGTCGGTCAACGATCCGAGCCAGGATACGGAAGTCCGGGATTTCGCCAATCGCCTGGTCAGCGAACTCCAGCGTGGTGCGCAATTTCCGCAAGTGGCCCGCCAATTCTCTCAGGCGGCCGAAGCGGCGCAAGGCGGCGATATCGGCTGGGTGCTGCCCGGCATGCTCGATCCCGAGGTCGAGCAGATTATCAATGGCATGGACAAAGGCCAGTTGACCAAGCCGTTGCGGCTCGGCGGCGGCTATTACGTATTTCTGCTGATCGATCGTCGCACGCCGCAGGAAGGCGCCAAGGACGTCATCGTCAATCTGACGCAGGTCGTCGTCCCGTTGCCAGACGGCGCCGATGCGAGTGCTCGGGCTGCCGCGTCGGAACGCGCGGCCAAGCTCACGGCCGAGGCCAAAAGCTGCGGCGAGATGTCGAAGATCGGCCGCGACGTGTCGCCCGACCAGTCCGGCCCGATCGGCGACGTCAAGATCAAGGAATTGCCGGAGGAAATCCGCCCGACCATCCTCGGGGCCGCCCTAGCGACACCGACCAAGCCGGTGCCGGTGCGCAACGGCATCGGCGTCTTCATGGTGTGCAAGCGGGAGGGCGGCGAGCAGGTTGATCGCGAACTGGTGTCGGACAATCTGCTGCGTCAGCGCCTGGACAATCTGGCCCGCCGGTATCTGGCCGATCTGCGGCTCGTCGCCTATATCGATCTGCGCGTCTGAGCGGCCGCCGCCATGTTGCCTCTCGTCCTGACCATGGGCGAGCCGGCCGGGATCGGCGGTGAAATCGCCTTCACCGCCTGGGGCCGCCGCGCCGCCGGCACGGCATGCTTCGCGCTGATCGACGATCCGGCACGCCTTGCCGTCCTCGCGCGGACGCTCGGTCTCGACATTCCGATCCGGGAGATCGCCGAGCCGGCCGAAGCGGCTGCGGTTTGGCCCGCAGCACTGCCGGTGCTGCCACTCCGGCTGCCGGCGCCGGTCGCGCCCGGCCGGCCGGACCCGCGCAACGCCGACGCGGTGATCGACGCCATCCGGCACGCGGTCGGCCTCGTGGCAGCCGGGCGCGCGGCCGGCATCGTGACCAACCCGATTCAAAAGCAAGTGCTGATCAAGGCCGGCTTCAATTATCCGGGCCATACCGAATATCTGGCAGAGTTGGCCGGGCCAGGCATCCGGCCGGTGATGATGCTCGCCTGTCCGGGCCTGCGGGTCGTGCCGGTCAGTGTCCATCTGGCGCTCAAGGACGCCATCGCCGGCCTCGATACGGCCGCCATCGTGGCCGCCGGTCGGATCACCGCCGACGCGCTCCAGCGCGATTTCGGCATCGGCGAACCGCGCCTCGCCGTGTCGGGCCTCAATCCGCATGCTGGCGAGGGCGGTCTGTTCGGCCGCGAGGAGATCGACATTATCCAGCCGGCTTTGGAAATTCTGCGCCACGAGGGTCGGCATGTCACCGGCCCGCACGCCGCCGACTCGATGTTTCATGCGGCGGCGCGCGCTTCCTATGACGCGGCCTTGTGCATGTATCATGATCAGGCGCTGATTCCGCTCAAGACCATCGATTTCGAGCGCGGGGTCAATATCACACTGGGGCTACCTTTCGTGCGCACCTCGCCCGATCACGGGACCGCGCTTGGCATCGCCGGCACCGGCCGCGCCAGCGCCGAGAGCCTGATCGCGGCCCTGACGATGGCGACGCAAATGGCCGCTACGCGCGCGAGGGCAGCTTGAGCGAGCCGGCGCTGCCGCCGCTGATCGAGATCATCCGCCGCCATGGCCTCGAACCGCGCAAATCGCTCGGGCAGAATTTCCTGCTCGACGCCCGGCTGACGCTCAAGATTGCCCGTGTGACTGGCGATCTGGTCGGGATCAACGTCGTCGAAATCGGCCCCGGTCCAGGCGGCCTGACCCGTGCGCTCCTGGCCGCGGGGGCGGCGCGCGTGGTCGCGGTCGAGCGGGACGAGCGCTGCCTCGCCGCGCTCGCCGAACTCGCCGCCGCCTATCCGGGCCGGCTTGAGATCGTGCCGGGCGACGCGCTGGAGATCGATGCCACGACCCTGGTGCCGGCGCCGCGCCGGATCATCGCCAACCTGCCCTATAATATCGCGACACCGCTGTTGATCCGCTGGCTGCGCCAGATCGGCGAATGGCAGGCGCTCGGCCTGATGTTCCAGAAGGAAGTCGCCGAACGCCTGGTCGCCCGGCCGCGCACCAAAAGCTATGGCCGCCTGTCGGTCCTGACCCAATGGCTGACCGAGGCGGAAGCCGCCTTCGACATTCCCCCCGGCGCCTTCATGCCAGCCCCCAAGGTGACCTCGACGATGACCGTGCTGCGCCCCCGTCCCGCCCCGCTCGCCGCGGCGGATTTCGCGACGCTGGAGCGCGTCACGGCGTCCGCGTTCGGCCAGCGCCGCAAGATGCTGCGCGGCAGCCTCAAAACCCTGGGCGGGGATGCGCTGGCGCTGTGCGAAGCGGCGGGAATCGAACCGACGGCGCGAGCCGAGGAACTCGATGTCGCGGCATTCTGCGCGCTGGCCCGGCTCGTCGCCGAGCAGCGACCGCTGGACTCTGAAATTCCCGCTTGACCGGAACCTCGGGTCCGGGAGCATACTGCATGCCGACGACCGAGCCCAGCGGCTTTCCCCGAAATCCGGACGATCATGAAAGACCTTACCAGCGGTTCGATTCCGCGACAGATCATCGGCATGGCGACCTTTATCGCCCTCGGCATGCTCTTCCAGACGCTGTATTTTCTGGTCGATCTGTATTTCGTCTCGCGCCTGGGCAAGAGCGTGCTGGCCGGCGTCAGTGCGGGCGGTACCGCGACATTTCTGGTTCTGGCGACGACGCAGATGATCGCGGTCGGTGCGGTGGCGCTGATCGCCCAGGCGGTCGGCCGCAAGGATGATGCGGATGCCAACGCCGTCTTCGGCCAGTCTGTGGTCCTGGCACTGGCGGCCTGCGCCGCGACGCTGATCGTCGGCTATACGGCGGCCGGCCCGGCGATGGCCGCGATGGGTGCCGATACCGAAAGCACAATCGCCGGCCGCGATTACCTTTACGGCTATCTGCCGGCGCTGGCCCTGGCGTTTCCGACCGCCGCACTTGGCTCGGGCCTGCGGGCGATGGGCGTGGTGCGCGAGCCGACCGCGATTCAGGTCGTGACAGTGATACTGAACGCCGTGCTCGCACCGGTGCTGATCGCCGGCTGGGGCAGCGGCGTGCCACTCGGCGCAGCCGGTGCCGGGCTGGCGAGTTCGATCGCCACCGCCCTCGGTCTCGCGGTGCTGGTGATCATGTTCCCCAAAGTGCAAACGCGCCTGCATCTGACGATGGCACGGCTGCGGCCGGTTCGGGCGATCATCGCCCGGATCGTCACCATCGGGCTGCCGGCCTCGGGCGAGTTTTTCGTCATGTTCACGCTTCTCAGCGGCACCTTTTGGATCATCCGCGATTTCGGCCCGGAGGCGCAGGCCGGCTATGGGCTCAGCTCGCGGCTCATGCAGGCGACGTTCCTGCCGGCGTTGGCCGTGGCCTTCGCCGTGACGCCGATCGCCGGACAGAATTTCGGAGCGAACCGGCCCGATCGTGTGCGGGCAACCTTCCGCTATGCGGTGACGATCGAAATTGGGTTCATGCTGATCCTGCTGGTGTTTATGCAAACGGCGCCGCAGTTGCTGATCGGCCCGTTTGCCGAAAATCCACGCGTCGTGGCGATCGCCACCGATTTTTTCGCCATCGTCTCGCTCAATTTGCCGGCCCAGGGGTTGATCATGACCTGCTCCGGCATGTTCCAGGCGCTAGGCAGCACGCGCCTCAGCTTTTTCAGCAGTCTCAGTCGGATCGTCACCTACATGGCGCCGGCCTTGTGGATGTCGACCTGGCCCGGCATCGAGTTGCGGGATTTCTGGTATCTCTCGGTCGTCTCGATCCTGATCCAGGCCGTGGTGGTGGCACTTTTGCTACGCCGGGATCTCGCCCACAAGTTGGGGGATGTCGCGGTGCCGGTCTTGGCCGATCAGCCGGGATGATGCGCCATTCCGGTACCAGACCTTGACGGCGCTTCCGGGCGTCCCCTAGTCTTAGGGTATCGATTGGGCGGTGATATCCGTCCTGGACCGTATGACACGGGGTCTCGAACCCGTGTGGGAGTGAAGCAAATGGGCACGACCAAGCAGGTTACCGACGCATCTTTTGAGACCGACGTGCTGGCAGCACCAGGGCCGGTGCTGGTGGATTTCTGGGCCGAATGGTGTTCGCCCTGCAAGATGATCGCCCCCGCGCTGGACGAGATCGCCGCGTCGCTCGCCGGGCGGCTGACTATCGCCAAGCTCAATATCGACGACAATCCCGGCACCCCGTCGAAATACGGCGTCAAGGCGATCCCGACCCTGATTCTGTTCAACAACGGTCAGGTCGTGGCGCAAAAGCTGGGCGCGATACCGAAGAACAAGCTGGCCGAATGGATCCAATCGGCTCTGCCGGTGGCCGGCGCCGCCTGAGTTATTCCGGCGGGCGGCATCTCGCGCTGCCGCCCGCGGTCATTGTTACGGCTTGGTCCCGATGCGCCAGCCATGAACGGCTAAAGCCAGCCAACCCACCATGAACAAGGTGCCGCCGACGGGGGTTGCCATCCCGGCCGCGGTCGAGCCGGTCGCCGCCAGCGCGGTCAAGCCGCCGGCAAAGGCGATCATGCCACCGAGAAAGCACCAACCGGCAACCCGCAGGGCAAGACT
>JAXDMU010000376.1:0-3611 GCA_034665905.1 Aliidongia sp.
GGCGATCGGGCCGGATGGCGCCGCCTATGTCTGCAACAATGGCGGCTTCGAGTGGCATGAGGCGGGCGGGCTGACCATTCCCGGCCACAAGCCGGCGGACTACGCCGGCGGTTCGATCCAGCGTGTCGATCTTGGCAGCGGCGCTGTCACCACGCTCTATACCGAATGCGACGGCAAGCCGCTCAAGGGGCCGAACGATCTGGTGTTCGACCGGCAGGGCGGCTCCTGGTTTTCCGATCTGGGCAAGAGCACGCGTGACCACAAAGAATATGGCGCGCTCTATTATGCGTTGCCCGACGGTTCGCGCATCGTGCGCGTGCGCGATCAGCTGCTGTCGCCCAACGGCGTCGGGCTGTCGCCGGACGAGCGCGTGCTGTACGCCGCCGAGACGCTAACCGGGCGGCTCTGGGCGTTCGACATTGAAGCGCCCGGCGTGTTGGCGCCGGCCGCGGCGAGCTATATGCCGGGCCGGGTTGTGGCGACGCTGCCCGGCTACCAACTGGTCGATAGCCTCGCGGTTGAGGCCGGCGGCAAGATCTGCGTCGCTACCATCATAAATGGCGGCATCACCGTCTTCGATCCGAGCGGTACCATCGAGCATTTCCCGTTCCCGGATCTGATCATCACCAATATCTGCTTCGGTGGGCCGGATCTCCAAACCGCTTGGATCACAGCGTCGGGTACCGGTAAACTGTTCCGGGCGCGCTGGCCACGTCCCGGCCTGAAGCTCAATTTCAACGCCTGACCAAAAGCCATCAACAGCGGAAATTTCCAAGATGAAACTCGATTCCACCATTGCAGCGATCGTGACCGGCGGTGCCTCCGGCCTGGGCGAGGCGACCGCCCGCGCGCTCGCCGCTCAGGGCGTTCGCGTGGCTCTCTTCGATCTCAATGAAAGCCGGGGCGAGGCGGTTGCGGCCGAGATCGGCGGCGTCTTCTGCCGGGTCGATGTCACGTCCGACGAGGCGGTCGATGCCGGTTTTGCGGGCGCGCGCGCCGCCCACGGGCAGGAGCGCATCCTGGTCAATTGTGCCGGCATCGCCAGCGGTATCAAGACCGCATCGCGCTTCAAAACAACGGGCGAAATCAAACATTTTCCGCTCGATGCCTTCAATCTGGTCATCCAGGTCAATCTGGTCGGCACCTTCCGCTGCATCGCCAAATCCGCGGCGGGCATGCTGACCCTCGATCCACTGCCGGGCGGCGAGCGCGGTGCCATCGTCAACACCGCCTCGATCGCGGCCGAGGACGGGCAGGTCGGACAGGCCGCCTATTCCGCCTCCAAGGGCGGCATCGTCGGCATGACCCTGGCGATCGCGCGCGATCTTTCGGGCGACGGCATTCGGGTCAACACGATCCTGCCCGGCATCTTCAATACACCGCTGCTGGCCGCACTGCCATCCCACGTCAAGGACGGGCTGGGTGCGTCGGTGCCCTTCCCCAAGCGTGTCGGTGATCCTGCGGAATATGCCTCGCTGGCGCTCGAAATGTGCCGCAATCCCTATTTCAACGGCGAGGATGTCAGGCTCGACGGGGCCATCCGGATGGGGTTGCGGTAAGTCTTTCCGCCGGCCGGACATCATTGTCTGGCCGCGGGTGGCACGGGACAGACATTCAGATCGTATCAGGTACGCTGGTCAAGGTGGCCGAACGTGCCCAGAGCGATGCTGCCAGTGCGCGATCGGCGGCGAGCGGATTGGGCGCTGCTTCCCGGCTCGACTTGAAATAGCGGCCCGTGACCGACGCCAGTTCGGGTGCGGTGGCGACGTGGAGCGTGGTTCGAGCACCCTGTTCCGGGCTCAGCAGGAACAGTTTCAGGAGCGGCTTTAGCGTGGTCAACACCGCCCCGCGCCAGCCGCCGAGATCGAGAATATTCGTCGCCACGCCGCCCGGATGAACGATGTTGGCGGTGACGCCGGAACCTTCGAGCCGCCGCGCCAGTTCGAAGGTGAAAAGCATGAGCGCGAGTTTCGACTGTCCATAGGCGCCCAGCACGCTATAGCGCTGCTCCGATTGCAGATTGTCGAAATCGATTTTGGCCCGGTCCGAGAGTTCGGAACCGACATTGACAATCCGCGCCGGCGCCGAGTGCTGCAACAGATCGAGCAATTCCAGCGTGAGCAGGAACGGCGCCAGGTGGTTGACGGCGAAGACAAGCTCGAAGCCGTCCGCTGTCAGTTCGCGCCGGTCGCGCGCGAGGCCGGCATTGTTGATCAGCAGGTCGAGCCGGGGATAGCGCGCCTTGACCTCGCCGGCGAGCCGCCGCACCTGGGCATGCGAGGCGAGATCGGCGATGAACTGATCCACCTGGCCGGACGGCGCGCGCGCTGACAGAATTTCGCGCATCGCCTCGCCGCGCGCCCGGTCGCGCGCCACGATGCCGACGGTCGCCCCATTCGCCGCGAGGCCAAGTGCCGTCCAGATGCCGATGCCGTTGGTGGACCCGGTAACGAGGGCGATCTTCCGCGCCGTTTCGGTCATATCAGGCGATCCTTATCCGGCAAGTGCCAGCACCGCGCGCAGCAAGGTTTCGGCACCGGCGCCGGCCTGCTCGAACGTGATGCTTTCGGCTTCGTTGTGGCTGAGGCCGTCGCGGCACGGCACGAAGATCATGCCGGTCGGCACGATCAAGGCCATATGGGCAGCATCATGGCCGGCGCCACTGACAATGTCGCGATGGCTGAAGCCGGCGGATTCGGCCGCAGCACGGATTTCGCCGATGACTCGCGGATCGAAGCGGATCGGTTCGGCGGCGAGGATCGGATCGAGCGCGATCGTCAGCCCGGTTTCGGCCATCAGGGTCGAGACGATGTCAGTCAACGCCGCCTCGATCGTATCGAGCACCGCCTGTTCCGGATGCCGTAGATCGATGGTGAATTCCACGCGGCCGGGGATGACATTGGTCGAGCCGGGTTCGACCCGACAAATGCCGATGGTTGCCACCGCATGCGGCCCATGGCGACGGGCCAGTGCGTCGAGCGCCACGGCGAAACGCGCCATGCCCTGAAAGGCATCGCGGCGATGCGCCATCGGGGTTGTACCGGCATGGGACTCGCTGCCGGTCACGTTGCCTTCGTACCAGCGGATGCCCTGCACGCCGGTTACCACGCCGATTTCCTTGCTCTCGGCTTCGAGCAGCGGTCCTTGTTCGATATGAAGTTCGATGAAGGCACCGTAACGTCGCCCGCCGCACGCAGCCGGCCCGGCGAAGCCGATATCGTCGAGCGCCGCGCCGACGCTGATGCCGTCCTTGTCGCGGCGGGTGCGTGCGTCATCAAGTGTGGATTTTCCGGTGAACACCGCCGAGCCCATCATCGAGGGTGAAAAACGCGCACCTTCCTCATTGGTCCAATTGATCAGTTCGAGCGGAGCCGCCGTCTCGTAGCCGGCATCCTCAAGAGTTTGGAGAATTTCGAGGCCGGCCAGCACGCCCAGAACGCCGTCGAATTTCCCGCCGGTCGGCTGGGTGTCGAGGTGGCTGCCGAAGCCGATCGGCGGCAGCGTGTCGTCGCGCCCTTTGCGGCGGGCGAAGATATTGCCGATCCGGTCGATGGTGATGGTACAGCCGAGCGCCTCGCAGCGGGTGATGAACCAGTCGCGAACCTGCCGGT
>JAXDMU010000377.1:0-2982 GCA_034665905.1 Aliidongia sp.
TTGGCCGCTCTCGCTCTTGTCTCCGCCCCGATGTCACAGGCGTCCGCGCACGGTTATCATCACGGCCATGGCGGGCTGATTTTTGGCTTGGCCGCTCTGGGCACCGCCGTCGTCGTCGGAGCAGCGACCATCGTCACCGCGCCGATCCGCGTGCTCGCCGGCCCAGGCTATGCATCGCCGCCCGGCTATGCGCCACCCAGCTATTATGCTCCACCCGCCTATTATGCACCGCCCCCCGGCTATTACGCGGCCCCGGCGCCGGGATATTATGCGCCGCCTCCGGGATATTATTACGGGCGCTAGGCTCACGCGATGCGGGATGATGTTGCCGCCGCGCCGGAGAAACGGCGCGGCGGCCGACCGTCGAAGGCCGAGGCGGAACGGCTGGCGGAGCATATCCTTGATGTCGCCACGGGATTGTTCCTGACCCAGGGCTACGGCACCACCAGCATCGAGGCGGTGGCCCAGCATGCCCGGATCGCGAAGCGCACCTTTTATGCGCGTTTCGGCGACAAGCCGGCGCTTTTCGCCGCGGTCGTGCACCGGATCGTCGAGCGCCTGCGCCCGTCCGCCGGTATTCGGCTATATGAAGGGGCCTCCTGCGAGGACATATTGCGGCGTCTGGCACGCCTGATCCTGCGTGCGGCGCTGACGCCCGAGGCCGTGGCTTTGAACCGCCTGCTGTTGGCCGAATCGTCGCGATTTCCAGAACTCGCCGCCGTGGTCGCCCGCGAAGCCGCCGCGGCCGAAGCCGTGCGGCGCATCGGCGATCTGCTCGACGGCGAGCGCCGAGCCGGGCGTCTGCGGTTCGCCAAACCGCAATTCGCGACCGAACATCTGCTTCAGATGATTGTCGGCCAACCGCAGCGTCGTGCGCTCGGTCTGGGGACACCGATGAGCGATGCCGAGTTGGATGCCTGGGCGGACGACACCGTCACGCTGTTTCTCTATGGCTGCCGGGGCCGCGAAGAGACGACCGCGTAACGGATAAATCCCAGCGGTCTATCGGCTGCGCGGGCCGAGCGTGCCTTCGAGATTGGCATCCAGATAGTCCGAAATGATTGTCTCAAGTTCGGGCATTTTGTCGGTGAAGAAATGGTTGGCGCCCTTGAGCAGCATGTAGGCGATCTTGATATCGCGCTGATGCGACAGCTTGTTGACCAGTTTCTGGACCGATTCGGGGGCCACGATCTCATCGGCATCGCCGTGAACGATCAGCCCGGAAGACGGGCAAGGCGCCAGAAAGGTGAAATCATACATGCTCGCCGGCGGGGCGATCGAAATGAAGCTGGCGATCTCGGGCCGGCGCATCAGCAATTGCATGCCGATCCAGGCGCCGAACGAGAAGCCGCCGATCCAGCAGCCAGCGGCATTTTGATTGTAGGTCTGCAACCAATCCAAGGCCGAGGCGGCATCGGACAATTCGCCCTCGCCCCGCGCAAAGCTACCCTGGCTGCGGCCGACACCACGGAAATTGAAGCGCAGAGTCGAAAAACCCCGCTTGGTGAAAGCGCGAAACAGGGCATAGACGATTTTGTTGTTCATCGTCCCGCCATGCTGTGGATGCGGGTGCAGCAGCAGCGCGATCGGCGCGTTCGGTTGGCGGGAATGCTGGTAGCGGCCTTCGAGTCGCCCTTCCGGGCCATTGATGATGACCTCAGGCATGGCCAAAAAACCCTCCGGCCGCCGACTGTACCATGCGGGCACTGCTTGCAGCCTCGCCATGCCGTAATCTAAGGGCGGGGATATCCACTCTACTCATCTAAGGGGTGCCAATCTCGACGGGGGCGGAAGGGTAAGCCAGCTCTTGCGGCACGGCCGCTCTCGCTTTTACCACAGCGATCAGCATAACGTGTTCGGCAACACCGCAATCTTGCGATCATACCATGGCGGGCCTTATGTTTCTGCAAAAGCTGAAACGGGCCGGATGGTCGATAGTCAAGAGGCAATGTCTCGCAGCGCCGATGGTCCTTGTATCGCATCGGTGCTGGCAAATGGAACCCTGAAGTTATGTAATTGGCCGGCAACCGGGTAATTTAGCGTGAAGTCATCAGGCGTGTTCACCTATCTGGACCATAATGCGACGACGCCGATGCGCGAAATCGCGCTTGCGGCCATGCTCGACGCGGCGGCGCGATGCGGTAATCCATCGTCGGTGCATCGAGAAGGGCGCGCCGCCCGGCATCGCCTGGAGACCGCAAGGTCCGTGGTGGCGCGCTCGATCGGCCTGGGTGAACCGGGCACGCTCGTCTTCACCAGCGGCGGCACGGAGGCCAACCAACTAGCGCTCGGCGGTACCGGGCGGACGCGGGTGGTGCGCGCGGCGATCGAACATGATTCGGTTCGGGAGGCGACTGCGGGTGCGATCGAAATTCCGGTCGAACCGAGTGGTACGGTCGATCTGGCGGCGCTGGCCGCCCTGTTGGTCGGCGATGATGTTCCGACGCTGGTCTCGGTCATGGCCGCCAATAACGAGACCGGGGTCATCCAGCCGATCGCCGAGATCGTTCGCCTGGCCCATGGCGTCGGAGCGCTGGTGCATTGTGATGCGATCCAGGCGATCGGCAAGATCGACTTCGACATGACCGAACTTGGCATCGATCTGGTCAGTCTTTCCGCCCACAAGCTGGGCGGCCCGCCCGGCATCGGCGCGCTGGCCGTCGCCCCCGGTGTAGCACTGACCGCACGCCAGCGCGGCGGCGGGCAGGAACGGGGTTTGCGCGCTGGGACCGAGAATTTGTCCGGCATCGCCGGATTCGCGGCCGCGATCGAAGCGGCCATCGCCGAACTGGATGTTTATGGCGAATTGGCGGCCCTGCGCGATGCGATGGAGCGCGAGCTGCGCTCGATCGAACCGGATGCTGTGTTTTTTGGTGCCGATCGCGCGCGCCTGCCCAACACCAGTTGCGTGGCGCTGACCGGCACCTCGAGCGAAGTGCAGGTCATGGCGCTCGACCTTGCCGGCATCGCGGTCAGCGCGGG
>JAXDMU010000378.1:0-5519 GCA_034665905.1 Aliidongia sp.
CGTATCGCGCGACGATCTTTCCGTCGCCTCGTTCGACCGGCGCTACTCGGCCGGTACCGACCGCAACGTCGATACGCTGGTCAGTAAAGTCCGCCGCAAACTCGGTCCGGCAAGCGACAGCGACAGCGACAGCCGAATTAAAACGGTTCGCAATGTCGGTTATATCTATGTCCGCCCTAGGTCAGAAACCCCTCAAATTGAACAAACACTCGCCGTTAAAGATGAAACTTAAATCCACACCGTCCGACAAGTCATTGATACGTGCAAAGTCGAATGAAACTGCACTATCGATTCTGCTTTCATTTATCATCGTTCTGGCCATTACTATATTATCCGGGCCATTTGCTTTTGCCGATGATTCTTATCAACTTGGTCATGGTTACAATATTGGCCCATTTAATTTCGCGGGTTATAGTGATATTGTTGTCAATATTCCAGATGAAGGGCACAAGACCGTCGGATTCGGCGATCTAAGCCTCTTCGTTACTGGCCACGTCACGCCGATCTTCAATCCGTTCATCGAAGCGGAGCTGACACATTTCGACTTCATCAGTTCCGAGCGATCGGGGCCTGACCGGGGGAACGGTTCTTTCATCCTTGAACGGCTTTATGACGACGTCACCCTGACCGACGCCGTCACATTCCGCTTCGGCAAAATGCTTGCCCCCGTCGGCGAGTGGAACCAGATTCACGCGGCCCCCCTGGTCCTTGCCGCCGTGCGTCCCGCCGTCACCGACCAGAATTTCAGTGAGTTTCTGACCGGTGCCTCGCTGCTTTACGGTGACCCCGATGGTGAAACGCCGGGCCTTCAATTATACTGGCAACCGGCCGGCGAACTCTTCGAGCAACCGAGCGGCATAACCCCCGACCAGTACCAACAGGTCGAGGGTCTCCACATAACCTATCCGCTATCGTTGCGCGATCAGATCGGTTTCTCGTTCCAGCGCGCGCGCGATATACACGGCATCGACCAATCCCTGTTCGGCCTTGATTTTCAGTACCGGGTACAGAAATTGACATTACAAGGCGAAGGAACCTATGCCGACCTGTCGGGCCATACCGCAGGCCTCGTGCGCCGAACCGAATTGGGCGGGTATCTGGGTGCTTCATACGCCTTTGCCGAAGATTGGTCGGTCTATGGCTGGCACGAGGAGTTTGCCGGCCGACAGATCAGGGCCACGTCGCGCGACATTTTGGGCGGCGTTGCCTACCGGCCAGACCCGGCGATGGTACTCAAGTTCGAATATTTGGAAAATATCGGCGGAACGCCGGTGAATCCGACAGGCTTGTTTATGTCCTGGTCGATTCTCTTCTGAGATCGACGGTGTTCCAACTGTTCCGTACCCTCGTTCTGCTCGTCTTGCTGCTGCCGATCGGCGTCGCCGAGGCCGGTGAATTACTGGTCATCGCCAATCCATCGGTTGACACTGACCTGTTGACGGCGAAACAGATTGCCGCGATTTATCTGCTTCGAGTGACCCTTTGGGCCGATGGCACGCAAATCATTCCGGTCAATCGCGAAGCTGCGAGTGACTTGCGGGCGCAATTTACCACGGCACTCCTGGATCACGACAATGCCGGCCTGGCGGCCTATTGGAACGAGATGCATTTCCAGGGAAAACTGCCGCCGCTGGTCCAGGAATCCGAGGCGGCCATGCTGGCGTTCGTCCAGAAAGTCCCTGGCGCGATCGGCTATATCAGCGCGGCCACGCCCGCCGTGGACGTAAAGGTGCTGGCCCATGTCCCCTGAGCGCACCGGGCGGGCGACGCCATGATCGGATTCCTGACACGCTCGATTCCGCGCCGTATCCTGGCGTCGCTCGTGGCGATCTATCTCGTTACCTATATCGCCACGGCGATCGTGGTCTATTCCAGCGTCCGCGCCTCGATCATCGAGTCCGACACACTGGCCCTCCACCAACTCGCGGAGGCGAAATATGACCGGCTCGTCACGGCGTTCGAGGGGTTGGCCACAGACGTCGCCGCGTGGGCGCAATTGGAGGTGATGAACGATCTGGTCTCCGGCGATATCGACAAGCGGGTCACGCGAACGCTCGAAGGGGTGAAACAGCTTTATGGCCTGACCGGCGAAATTTACGCTTTCGATGCGGCAGGAAATCTCATCGCCAGCACTCTCTCGCGCCGCGACGACGCGCAGATCGCCGCCCTGCCCCCTGCCTGGCAAGTCGGCAAAAGCCATCTGACGATGCTCGACAAGCATCAGGATCCCATCACGGGCGCTGCGATCCTGGCGTTGGAAAAACCGATTTTCGCCAGCTTCGATCGGGATTACCGCGTCGGCACGCTGGTCTTGACCTATCCCTGGGACGGCGTTGAAAAGCTGCTCTTCAGCCGTGGGACCGGGACCGTCTTGTTGAAGATTGGCGATCCACCGGAAATTCTCTCAGCCGATCCCAATGTCCGCGAGCCGCAAGACTCGTGGAAAACCGAGGCCGACGATACGCTGATTGTCGGTCGATCAGCGCCGCGCGCCGGCATTCTGGCCCAGTGGCAAGTCATGGCCCGACAGGACACCAGCGCGGTCACGCGCTCGCTTCGGAGGGTCGGGCTGGAATTGCTGCTGCTCGGCGCCTTGCTCAGCATCCCGATCGTCGCCTTGGGGCGGTGGCTGTCGAATCGGTTGACCGCCCCGATCATGGAGCTGACCCGGGTCGTCGGCGAGATTGCCGATACCGACAAGCTCGATGCGCGCGTGCCGGTTTCCTCATCAGACGAACTCGGCACGCTGGCGCGATCGTTCAACCGCATGACCGAGAATCTTCAACGGGCGACCCAGGAGCGCGAACAGTTCGTTTGCGATCTGGAGGCGCTCAACGAAAGCCTCGAAGTCAAAGTCGGCGCCCGAACCCAGGAACTGGAGGCCGCAGTCGCGGCCCAGCATCGCCTGATCATCGACATCTCGCACGAGATCAAATCGCCGCTTGCGCGCCTGGGTGTGGCCCTCGGTCTCGCACGCCGCTCCAGCCTTGATGCGGCATCAAAGCAATTCGACCGCATGGAACGGGAGATCGGCAATGTTTCCGCGCTCGCCAGCGAATTGTTGACGCTTGCTCGCCTGGACAGCGCGGCGGCGATCGTCGAATTCACCGCGTTCGATCTCGCCGTACTGGTCAGAGAGATCGTCGCAGATGCCGTCTACGAGGCGCCCACTCGAGAATTCGATCTTCGCGTCGAGACGCCGAACCGGGCCGCCTTCGTCATGGGCAACGCCGATCTGCTGCGGCGGGCGATCGAAAATGTCGTCAGGAATGCCCTCTTCTACACCGCCGCCCGGACACCGATCGATATCATTCTGTCAGTCCATCACGACAGGCTCGCCGCGATCGAGGTGCGTGACGAAGGACCTGGCGTTCCAGAATCCGCCCTTCTACACTTGTTCGAGCCGTTTTATCGGGTCGATGAAGCGCGAGCGCGTAAAACCGGCGGCTCGGGAATCGGGCTCGCCATCTGCCAGCGCGTGGCTTCCTTACATGGCGGCACGGTGCACGCACGGGCCAACGCGCCGCAGGGATTGATCGTCGAAATCGAAATACCCCTGGATCAGCGCCAGCGATGATTTCATTATCAGCTGCTTTAGCTCTGTTGGTACGGCACCGTGTATCCTCGATTCATCGTTTTTCTCTCCTTCTCCATACAACTCGACACATATTCCGGTACGATTTAGGCCAAGCTTGATCAAGCAGGATTCACGCGCCATAGATGACGATGGATCGGCCGACTGGCCGGATATTGAGTGCAGAAAATTGATGTATCGAAACATGCAGAGATCCAACCCGCGTTACGGGCGATCCGCCAGGATGCTGATCGCAGGAATTCTGGCCCTGTTCATCGTCGAAATACCCTCGTATCCCGTAGCGGCGGCGGTACCAAGTCATCTGCTGCGTTATCGCGCGACGCATTCGCTCTATGGCGAGATCGGAACCTATGCTAACCGGATCGTCCAGCAGGGCGAGGCGGTCACGGTGAATACCGAAATCCATCTATTGGTATCGATCCTGGGCATTGTGCTGCATCGAGAGGATGCCGAACGCGAAGAGCAATGGCGCGGCGATCGTCTGATCGCCTTCCGTGGCATCACGACCGTCAATGGCGAGGCCGTGGAGATCCATGGCGACGCACGCGAAAACGGTTTCGAGGTCATCTCGCCCCAAGGCACCGTGTTGGCGCCGGCCACAGTCCGTCCGTCCAATCCCTGGTCGTCATTGTTTCTGGGGTCCGACACATTGATGCGGACGGATAGCGGCGTGATCGAGCACGTCCTGATCAGCCCCCCGACGAATGCCGTTTTAAAACTCCAAGGCACAGCGGTCGATGCGCAAGAGTACGAGATTCACTCAAGCCCGGCCTATAAGGTTTGGCTTGACAAATACGACATTCCCGTGATGTTCACCGTCGATGACGATTCCGGTCTCGTTACTTTTACTCTGACCGAGCACTCATAAATCCAAATGTCCCGCCACTTTTCATCCATCATTTTAACTTTTACATGAAGAAGTCATGGATCTCCCTATAGCGCTTCATTTTTTGACCGAGAACACCACCTCGACGCAACTATCTTTGTTTGCGTCGATCATGATTTCGGGATGGGTGGCCGAAAAAATGATCTTGCCCCAATCGGCCTCCGCCAAGTGGCGACATACGTTGGGCAATGCCCTGTTCATTATTCCGGCTTTGCCAATTCAGATTGTCATTACGATGTTTTGTTTTGCCCTGGCGCAGTGGGTGGTCGCACATCATTGGGGACTGATATTTCTGCTTCCCAATGCCGACTCACCGTGGATACGCTATGGCCTGATGTTCGTGGCCCTCGATTTATTGGATTACGTCTATCACCTGACCATGCATCAGGTTCCGGTTTTCTGGCGCTTTCATCTCGTGCATCACACGGATCGGGCATTGGATGTTTCGAGCACGGTTCGCGAGCATCCGGGCGAAACCCTGATCCGTAATTGCTTTCTGATGCTCTGGGTCTTTCTGTGCGGTGCTTCGGTCGAAATTCTGATTTTGCGCCAGGCTGTCGAGACCGTGTCCAATATCGTCTCCCATATGTCGTTTCGCCTGCCGCCCGGCCCGGCGCGGATACTTGGCTTGCTGTTCATCACGCCCAATCTCCATCAAACCCACCACCATTACCGGATGCCGGCCACCAACAGTAACTATGGCGACGTCTTCAGTATATGGGACCGCCTATTCGGAACTTTTATGGAACTGACGCGTGAGGATACGGTTTACGGCCTGGATACTCATATGGTGCCGGTGCCCATTGTCCCTGTCCCGTCTCGAATGACCGACACCTCCGCTTCATCGCCCCTGGTCTCTTCGACGGCGGCCCCATGACGACATCGGCACGTGGGGCCGTCACGGAACATCTGCCGTTTGACGTTATTCAGCATACCGGAGCGCGCTTGATCATGTTTTTCCATCGGTTCCGTGCGGTTGCGGCGACCGCTGCCTTGGGCGGCTGCGTTGTTCTGGGAGCTTGCAGTACCGGGCACGCC
>JAXDMU010000379.1:0-3839 GCA_034665905.1 Aliidongia sp.
CCGATGGCGTGCCGCGGGTCGATTCGGCCACGCTGGACGCTTTGCACACTCAGTTTGCCGGCATATCCGGCGTCCAGGCCGTCGCCGGTTCCTGGGCTGTGCCTGCGCCTTCCAACCATCTCAATTCGGGAGTCCACCGGCGGGATCAGGTCGACCGGCCCGATGTCTCGCTGGCGCTGCTGCCGGTCGATTTCGGCTTCTTCGATCTCTATCGCCTGGGTCTCATCGCCGGGCGGGACTTCGCGCGCGATCACGCCGAGGATAATGCGCAAACGACCGCGCCATCCGCGATCAACTCGGCAATTATCAATGACAGTGCCGTTCGGGCTTTAGGCTTTACCGATGCCGCGGCGGCGATCGGGCAAGATGCTGTGATGGGCTCCACGGCGTTCCGCATCATCGGCGTTGCTCCGGATTTCCCACTCGATTCCGTCCGACAAAAAGTGCCCCCGAGCATTTTCTTCGTGTCGCCTGACCTGTTCTGAGTTTTCAATCTCAAACTGTCAGGCGCCTATCTGCCCGCGACGCTTATCGCCATCAATGCAGCATGGCGCGAAGTCGTCCCGGAACGGCCGATCAGCCGCAGCTTCGTCGATGACCGGATCGCCCGACTCTATCTCGACGAGGCGCGCCAGGGCCGGCTCTTCGCCGCTTTCGCGGGATTTGCCGCGGCGATCGGTTGCCTTGGGCTGGCCGGCCTTTCCGCCTTCGCCGCCGAACGCCGGACCAAGGAAATCGGCATCCGCAAGGCGCTGGGTGCCGCGACTTTCGATGTCGCCCGCCTGCTGGTCTGGCAATTCGTCCGGCCCGTGCTGCTCGCCAACGCGATCGCGTGGCCGATTGCCTGGTGGTTCATGGCGAACTGGCTCGACGGCTTCGCCTATCGCGTCGAACTGTCGTGGCTGCCCTTCGCGCTGGCCGGCGGCGGGGCCTTGATCATCGCCGTCGCGACCACGGGCTTCCATGCGCTCAAGGTCGCAAAATCGCGGCCGGTGCTGGCGCTCCGTTACGAATAGGGAAGCTTACCCATGTTTAGCCATTACCTCACCGCCGCGTGGCGGAACGCAACCCGCGATCGGCTGCACACCATCATCAATGTCCTCGGGCTGGCAATCGGCCTCGCCGCGGCGATTTTGATCGTGCTCTATCTGCGGCACGAGCTGAGCTACGACACCTTCCTCGCCGATCATGACCGGGTCTATCGGGTCAGCTCTCAGATCACGGTTCGGGGCCGCCCGATGGTGTGGGAACCGTCCGCGCCCGAGCACACCTCCGCCCCGCTGGCGCTCGATTTTCCCGAGCTGGACGGTGTCGCACGGCTGAGCCCAGATCGGATCGGCATTCGCCATGGCGCGGTCGAGGCGTCGGACCTGGCGTACTTTGCCGATCCCGGTTTCCTCTCGGTGATCGGGCTGAAGACGATTGTCGGCGATGCGGCGACGGCGCTCGACGCCCCGGACAGCGTGGTGCTGACCCGCGGCATGGCGCGCAAATATTTCGGCAGCGACACGCCGCTGGGCGCCACGCTGGAATTCAATCGCAAGGACCCGATGCGGGTCACCGCGGTGATCGAGGATCTGCCGTCCAATACCCATCTCGCGAGCGTCATCATCGCGTCGGGCCGGGCGCCGTTCTCGCCTTTGATGGAGGAGGACTCCAGCGAGCAGAAACCCGGTTCGTTCAATTACAGCGGCTATCTCTACGTCCGGCTGAAGCCCGGCGTGCCGGTCGCCGCGCTGGAGGCGAGGCTGCCGGATTTCGTCAAGCGCCACTTTCCTGGGGACGGCGATGATGACGGTACCCAGCCCCTGGTGCTGAAGGCCGATCCGGTGACGAGCCTCCATCTCCGGCCCTACAACGCCGACATGACGGAGCCCGGCGATCCCGCCAGCCTGACGGCGATCGGTCTGGTCGGCGTGTTGATCATCGCCATTGCCGCCGTCAATTTCGTCAATCTGATGACGGCGCGCGCCGCGCGCCGCGCGGTCGAGGTCGGTGTGCGCAAGGCGTTGGGGGCGACGCGACGGCAATTGATCGTGCAATTCATGGGCGAGGCGGTCGGATTTGCCGGTTTCGCCGCCGTGATCGCCATCGCCCTGGTCGAATTGGTGCTGTCCGGCTTTAACACGCTCATCGATCGCCATATCGGCTTTGCCTATTGGCAAGATCCGGGGCTGGCACTCGGCTTGCTGGCGCTGGTGATCGCGGCCCGTGCTGGCGCTGCGCTACGAATAGGGTAATTCACCTTGCGCCAGCGCGCGCTCGTGCGCCAGCAGCCATTGCTTGCGGTCGAGCCCGCCGGCATAGCCGGTCAGGGACTGGTTGCTGCCGATCACGCGATGGCACGGCAGCACGATCGCGATCGGGTTCAGCGAATTGGCGTAGCCGACGGCGCGGCTGGCCTTGGGGCGGCCGAGCGAGGCGGCGAGTGCCCCGTAACTCATGACCGCGCCGCTGGGAATCTGGCGCAGGCCCAGCCAGACCGCGCGCTGAAAATCGGTGCCGCCGGTTTCGACCGGGATCTTGTCCAGCCCTGCGGCATCGCCCGCGAAATAGGCCGCGATCCGGCCCGAAATGCCGAGCGGGTCGCACGTCTCGACCAACCGATAGGCTGTGCCGTAGCGTTTGGCCAGCAATGCGTGCAGCCGCGGCTCGTACCCCTCGAAATCGAGCGAAACCAGGCTCGTGCCGTCGGCCACCAGCAGCACCGTGCCTATCGGGCTCGCCACCCGATCGATCGATAAATCCATCCCTACCCTCCCTGCGTTGCGGCCAGACTGAACCATAGATGGATCGCGGCATAGGCGCGCCAGGGCCGCCAGGATTCCGCGCGCGCTTCCAGAACCTTCAGCGCCGGCACGCCGTCCGGTGTCGCCGCCGCCTTGCGCAGACCGAGATCGCCCGCGGGAAAGGCATCGGACGCGCGGAGCGCCCGCATCGCCACATAATGCGCGGTCCACGGCCCGATACCGGGCAGGCGACAGAGCCGCGCCACGCTGTCGTCGAGCGATTGTTCCGGGGACAGCAGATCGGGCTCGCGCACCAGCGTCGCGGCGAGGCCGGCAATCGCCGCCGCCCGCGCGCCGGGCACACGCAGGATACCTGGATCGGCACCCGTCAGGTCGGCTGGGCCGGGAAAGACATGGCTCAAACCCGGCGGTGGTGCCCCGTCGTCGAGCCGGAGCGGCGTGCCGTAGCAGGCGGCGACGCGCCCAGCCAGCACGGTTGCCGCCGCCACGCTGATCTGCTGCCCCAGGATCGCCCGCACCGCCAGTTCGAACGGCTCCCAGGCGCCCGGCACCCGCAGGCCGGGCCGCGCCGCAACCAAAGGCGCCAACAGCGGATCGCGGGCGAGATGCGCGTCGATCGCCGCCGCATCGGCCGCCAGATCGAATTGCCGGGTCAGCCGCTCGGCGATGGCGCCCAGCGCACCGGCCACGGGAAAGCGGATGATCGCCTCGAGCGCCCCTTCCCCCGGCCGCACTTCGACCACGCCGTGCCGGCCGTCGAGCGCGATCGTGCGGCGATAGCACTCGCCTTCGACCATTTCCACCCCCGGAATCGCGCGGGGTCCGAGAAAACCCAGCAACACCGGCCAATCGAAGGGCGGCCGATAGGGCAGACGGATGGCGACGCCGGCATCTGGCGACGCTGGCGGGACGGTCGATTGAGCGAATGGCGCGATTGTCATGAACAAAAATGGAACACAACCAGCGCCCCGTTTCAAGCCTTTCCCTGACGCAAACCCACCCGCCGTCCGCACCGCCGGTCTTCGGTAGAAGGTTTTGATGTTCGGCGCGCTTGATGCTACGCCCTCTGGCGGCCGCGCCGACGTGCCT
>JAXDMU010000380.1:0-4211 GCA_034665905.1 Aliidongia sp.
TTTGCAGGCTTAATGCGGGTCGGTGGCCATCAAATCCAACTTGTAAGTCCCTTTTTGTCAGGCGGTGAACGCTATTTCTTCATTCCATATGCGATGGTTGGGTGGGCATTGTTTATCCTGGCGGCGAAAGCGTCGCGCTATTGGCGGCTCACGGGCGCCCTAGCGTTACCCGTCATAGTCGCCGCGAATAGCGGGCGCTTCACGGCCCAGTTCTTATCAGATCGTGAATGCTACAACGCGAGTATCGTCTCGCAGATCTCGACGAGCCCGGATCAAACGGCACATTCAGGGGGTTAGGATCACCCTGGCCCACGTCCATCGATCCTATGAAACCGGTCGGTTATCGGCGCCGGCCCTCTAACCGTCCGCGGCACCCCCGCGCCGGAGTTTTTCGAAGCGTTTGACGAGCCGGTCCCGTCTCAGGCGGGACAGCCGATAGATCCAGAAGATCCCATCGAGTTGATCGATCTCGTGCTGAAGGCACAGCGCGAGCAGCCCGTCGGCCTCCTCGGTTCGCTCGTTACCGGCTAGATCACGGTAGCGCACGCGGACTTTCGCGGGGCGTTCGACCTCGTCAGAGACGCCCGGCATCGAGACGCTGCCTTCTGGCTGGCGGCTCATTTCGGGCGATCGCCAGACGATCTCGGGATTGATGTAGGACCGCACGCCCTCCGGGGCCGGAAGATCGATCACAACCACGCGCTCAAGCACGCCGATATGCGGGGCGGTGATGCCGATCCCCTGTGCCGCGCGCATCGTATCCGCGAGATCGGCCACGAGGTCGGCAAGAGCCGCGTCGAAATTCTCGACCGGTACAGCCGGCAGGCGCAAGCGGCCGTCCGGGAAAGTCACCAGCGCACGCACCGCCATGATCGGGGCTCAGGGGCAGCCGAGTCGGTCGGCAAGTTCGATGAAATCCTCGACGACCAGATCCAGATCGTGCGCCGCCGGCAGATCGTCCTTTGCCAACGACCCGAATTCGGCACGCCGCCAGACATAACAGGTCTTGAAACCATTGCGCCGGGCCTCCACCAGATCGGCGTAATGGGCCGCGACCATCAGGCATTGCGCCGGGGGCAGATCGAGCAGGTCGGCGCTTGCGAGATAGGCGGCACGCTGCGGCTTGTAGGCCTTAGTTACTTCAGCACCCAGGATCGCATCCCACGGCAAGCGCGCGCGTTTGGCCATATCGACCAGCAGGCGGACATTGCCGTTCGACAGCGTGGCCAGGATGAAGCGGCGCTTCAGCCGATCAAGGCCGGCGACGGCGTCGGGCCATGGATCAAGGCGATGCCAGGCCAGATTGAACTTGGCGCGTTCGGTTTCGTCGAGTCCGCCGAGCCCGAATTCGGGCAGCAGGTGGTCGAGCGATTCGCGATGCAGATCATCGAGACGGGTCCAGGGCCGCCGCCCCTCGCGCACATCGGCCATGCTCGGCTGATAGCGACCGCGCCAGGCATCGGCGAGGCCGCCCCAATCGGCGCTCAGTCCGGTGCGGCGGCCCAACGCGTCGCCTTCGCGGATCAGGCTGCCGCGCCAATCGACCACCGTGCCGAACACGTCAAAGGTAAGCGCCGCGATGCCGTCGAGAGTCATGGGAATATCGTCTGCCGATACAAGCGACGCCCGGCCGAGTCGGTGGCGTCAGGAGGGTGCCGGCCCCGCCGCGTCGGTGACGGCGCGGCGGGTCAGCGCCTGGACCAGCATATTATACATCTGTCCGGGACGGAATGGCTTGCGCAGAAAACCATAGGGCTTGACCTCGCCGGCCCGCTCGACGATCTCGGGATCGCTCGTCCCCGACAAGAAGATCGTGCCGATGCCGTAAAGTTGAAGGATCGAGCCGGCGACCTCGATGCCGTCCTGAGGTCCGGCCAGCATGATATCGACCAAAGCGATATCGGCCCCGGTATCGCGAGCGATCGACAACGCCTCGCACCCGGTGGAGGCGATCCCGATCACCTCGAAGCCGGTTTCCTGAAGCACATCGGCGATATAAGTGGCGACCAGCGGATCGTCTTCGACCACAAGAACACGGATCGGCGTCGGCCGCGGCAGGGCCAAATCTTCGGTGGCGGATCGATCCGACATGATACGCATGGTAAATCCTCGGCATCAGTCCCGTGGCACCACAGCAGGCCACCAACACTATAACGTTCTACGCGCGGGACGTATCACTCGCCGCTGTGTCAATTTCGGCACGACAAATTCGCATGGCTCACCGACACGGCGATGTCATAGGCGATGAGGGCGGATTTGCGTCCGGCCGTCCGACCGGCTATGGTCCGCCGCAATTCGTGTTTTACCGCTTGGAGGCCCTGTTGGCCGATATCTTTAACGAGATCGATGAAGATCTTCGCCGTGATCGCCTGGAAAAATTGTGGCAGCGCTATCGGGGCTGGGTAATCGCCGCCGCGATCGGCGTCGTGCTCGCGACCGCCGCCGGTGTTGCCTGGCGTGATTATCAGCAGGCACAATATGCCGCAGCGGCGCAACGGTACAACGCGGCCGAAGCGCTGGCCCGGACGGACAGCACCAAGGCGGTCGCAGCGTTCGACACCATGGCGGCGGATTCGGGCTCCAGTTACGCCGTGCTGGCCCGGCTCCAGGCCGCGGCGCTGAAGGCCCGTGACACCGACAAGGCCGGCGGCATCGCAGCGCTGAAGGCGATCGCCGCCGATAGCGCGGTCGAAGAACCATATCGCAGCTTGGCGGCGATCCTCGCCGCGCAATATGGCATCGATGACGAGCCCGCCGCCGATATCATCGCACGGCTTCAGCCGCTGAGGGCATCGACCGAGGCGTGGCGCTTCGATGCGCTCGAACTGACGGCGCTTGCCCAGTACAAATCCGGCGACAAACCGGCCGCTCTCAACTCCTATAAGCAGCTTGCCGATGATTTGGCGGCGCCGCAGACGATGCGCGCGCGGGCCACCGAAATCATCGCTGCTCTCAGCCACTAGGAATCGCCGGTGCGTATTTTTCACGGGATTTCGCTTGTGATCGTTGCGGCGCTGGCTGTGTCCGGCTGCGATATTTTCAAGTCCGACAAGGAAAAGCTTCCGGGCGAACGCATTTCGGTGCTGGCTCTGCAAAAGCCGGTCGAGCAGGATTTCGCGCTGGCCACAGTCGATGTCGCCTTACCGCGGCCGGCACCAAACAAGGATTGGCCGCAATCGGGCGGCGTACCCAGTCATAGCATGGGGCACCCTGCCCTGCCGGACGAGCTGTCGGTGAAATGGCAGGTCGGAATCGGCGAGGGTGCCTCGCGCTTCGCCCAGTTGCTCGCCGGCCCGGTCGTGGTTGACGGCGTGCTCTACGCCATGGATGCAAAGTCGCTGGTTACCGCCTTGGATGCCCGGAGCGGCAAGCAACTCTGGCAAGCCGACATCACGCCCGAGGATAATGACAGTCAGGCGTGGGGCGGCGGCATTGCCTTCGACGGCGGCCGCGTCTTCGTCGCCAGCGGCTACGGCCAAGTGCTGTCGCTCGACGCCAAGGATGGCGCGATAAAATGGCGGATCTCGGCCGGCTCACCCCTGCGCGGCGCCCCGTCCGTCGCCGAGGGGCGCTTGTTCGTCATCACCGTCGATAATCAGTTGCAGGCGCTTTCGACCGAAGACGGTCATCGCCTGTGGAGCTACGATTCGATTCCCGAGCCGGCCGAAATCGCCGGCAGCGCCAGCCCGGCGATCGAGGGCAGCGCGGTGATCGCAACCTTTTCTTCCGGCGAGGTCACGGCCCTGCGCGTCGAAAACGGCCGGGTGATCTGGAGCGACAGCCTGTCGGCGACCCGCCGATTCGATGCGATCTCGACCCTGGCCGACATTCGCGGCCGTCCGGTGATCGATCGCGGCCGGGTCTATGTCGTCAGCCATGCCGGCCGCATGGCGGCGATCGATCTGCGCAGCGGCAACCGGGTCTGGGAACAGGACGTCGGCGGCATTTATGCGCCCTGGGTCGCGGGCGACTTCATCTATGTCCTCTCGACCGGCAATGAATTGCTGTGCCTGACCCGCGCGGAAGGCCGCGTGCGCTGGATCACCCAGTTGGATAGCTGGGAAGACATGAAGAACAAGGAAGGCCCGCTGCATTGGGCCGGGCCGATCCTGGCGGGAGACCGGCTGATCGCGGTCGCCTCCAACGGCCAGGTCTGGTCGATCTCGCCCTATACCGGCGCGGTTCTGGGCCATATCGAATTGTCGGCCGGC
>JAXDMU010000381.1:0-3259 GCA_034665905.1 Aliidongia sp.
CCGCCGCCAAATCGCCGGCCGCCTTCGACATTTTGTTCGCCGAACTGGCGGAGGCCGCGGGTGCCGATCGCCGACTCGACGCACATGTCGCGGCACTGAAGGCTCGGATCGCTACCGGAACGATCGAAAGTCAGGCGCGGAGACTGGTCGAGGCGATGATCCTGGCGCTGCAAGGCGCACTGCTGGTGCGGCACGGCGATCCGGCCGTGGCCGACGCCTTCTGCGCCGCGCGACTGGAGGGCGATTATGGCGGCTCGTTCGGCACCCTGCCGGCCGGCGCCGATCTGCGCCGCATCGCCGAGCGTGCCCGGCCAGCGATCTGATGCCGCCCGACGCCGAGCCTGCCGCCATCCCGAAGTCGGGCAAGGACCGCTCGCTCGAAAGCCGGCGGCGGATCGAGGCCGCGGCGCTCGCGCTGTTTACCACCCAAGGCTTCCACGGCACGAACAACCGCGAGATCGCCGCCGCGGCCGGCATCTCGACCGCGGCGATCTATCTGCATTATCCGAGCAAGGAAGCGATCTTCGTCGAACTGGTGAAAAAATACGGCGCGATGCTGGCCGAATGGTTCGAACAAGCGATAGGTCGGCTCGAAGACCCGTTCTCGAAACGTGATCTACAAGCATTCGCCGCCGCGATCTGGTCGAAGATGCACACGGACCGCGACTATCTGCTGCTCGTGCTCATCGACGTGATCGAATTCAAGAACGGGCATTTCGCCGATTTTTTCCACGACATGCCGGCCCGGCTGCGCCAGTTGCTCGGAACCGCGCTCGCCGAGGTCGTGCAGCGGCCGCATTGGCGCGGGCACGATCCGGCTTTCGTGCTGGCCGCCATCTATAATTACTTCTTCCACTGCGCCTTGCTGGAAAACTACATGCAAGGCGAGCAGCATCTGGGAATGGCCAATGAAAGGGCGATCGGCGGCTTCGTCGATCTGCTCAGTTTCGGCCTGATGCCGGGTACCCCACGCGATCAGCCCCTTGCGCCCGCCTCGGATCAGGCCACGCGCGATCGAATCGAACTCATCCGGCTCCTGTGCAGCCGGCTGTGGCATCCGCCACCGCAGATTCTCGCCCGGCTTTCCGGCAAGCCGACCAAGGAGCCGGCCGCCAAAGTGCCGATGCTGTTCCTGCCGCAGGCGGTTCGGAACGGCCCCGATGAAAATCAGCTCGCGATCGAGGCCGCAGCGCTTGAACTGTTCACCAGCCAGGGTTTCCACGGCACCCATATTCGCGACATCGCCAAAAAGGCAAATTGCTCCCAGGGCACGATCTACACCTACTATCCCAGGAAAGAGGCGATCTTCGAGTCCCTGGCTCACAGCTACCAAACCTGCATGACGCGCTTCATGCGCCAGGTCATCATGATGCTTGATGACCCGCTGTCGAAAGACAACCTCCGTCTGCTGGCCTGGGCGGTACGGTCCATCGTCTATGATGATGCGCAATACATACTCATGATGTTTATCGATGTCGTCGAATTCAAGAATCAGCATTTCGCCGACCTGTTTCGCGACCTGCCGGCCCGGTTCCGCCATCTGGCCGGGCCGGCCTTGGACAAGGCGAGCGCGCGGCCCGGCTGGTGCGGCCTCGACCCGGCTTTCGCGTTCGCCACAATCTATTTCTTTTTTTTCAATTACTTCGTCATTGAAGGTCATATGCGCGGCAATCAGCATCTGGGGGCGCCGGACGCCGAGGCGATCGAGCGGCTGATCGATCTGCTGTCAGCCGGACTGTGGGTGGGCGGCGGCGTCGGCCAAATTTATGACTAATCGCTCATTTTTTTGAGCGATCGGTTATTGAACAATCGTCCCTCGCCGTGTTAAAGAGGCGGATGGGCGAATCAGGCGTCCCTGCATCCTGATTCGAACCGTCAAATGCCGTCGCGAGTAGTCTGGTTCCCTCGACTCAACGCTTGCGGCCAAATCGGGAGGATCGTTCATGCCCTGGGATGTACGACCATTTTCACATGACGCTCGGCGGAGCCGCTGCTTGAGGATTCTCGCGCTTTTCGGTGGCTTGGCGTTCGCCGCCGGCCCCATTGCGGCGCAATCCTCGACGGCGCCGGATTTCATCGAGTTCGAAAGCGGGCAGGTCCGTCCGATCGCCTTGTCGCCGGATGGCAATACGCTGTTCGCGGTGAACACGCCGAACGGCACGCTCGAAATCTTCACGATCGGCAGCGGCGGCCTGACGCAGACCGCCCATATCCCGGTCGGCATGGAACCGGTGGCGGTGGCGGCACGCAGCAACAGCGAGGTCTGGGTCGTCAATCACCTGTCCGACAGCATCAGCGTCGTTTCGACGACCGGAACACCGCATGTCGTGCGTACCTTGCTGGTCGGCGACGAACCGCGCGACATCGTCTTTGCCGGCACGAACCGGTTCGCCTTTATCGCCACGGCCCATCGCGGGCAGCAGCGCTCGGACCCGTCGATCGCCCAGGTTCCCGGTGCTGGCGATCCAAAGCTCACCACGCCCGGCATTCCGCGCGCCGATGTCTGGGTGTTCGACCCGAATAATCTCGGCGTCACGATCGGCGGTACACCCCAGCGGATTCTCAGCTTCTTCACCGATACGCCGCGCGCGCTGGCGGTCAGCCCCGACGGCAACACGGTCTATGTCGCCGGCTTCGAAACCGGCAACCAGACGACAATCATCGATGCCGGCCGGATCTGCGACGGCTTCAATACCAGCCAACCCTGCCTTCAGGCCGATTTTACGCTGAGCCCGGGCGGCAATCTCGGGCCGGCGGCGGACACGGCCGGTGAGCCGGCGCCGAAGGTCTCGGAAATCGTCAGGTTCAACAATGCCGCCGGCCATTGGGAAGACGAACTTGGCCGAGTCTGGGACAATTCCGTCCGCTTCACGCTGCCGGACACCGACGTCTTCGCGGTCGATGCCAACCGGCTGACCCAGACGGCGGCCTTCGCGCATGTCGGAACGACCCTGTTCAACATGGCGACCAACCCGGTCAGCGGGCATCTCTACATCTCGAACCAGGCTTCGCAGAATCAGGTGCGGTTCGAAGATCAGACCAAATCGGCCGGCCACAGCGTGAGCGGCCATCTGGCCGAGGCGGACATCACGGTCATTTCGGGTTCGACCGTGACGCCGATTCACCTGAACAAACACATCAATTACGACATATTGCCGGGCGAGCCGGGCTTCGATCCGACGCAGCAACTGCACAGCCTGGCGACGCCGCTCGGCATGGCAATTTCATCCGATGGCAACACGCTCTATCTCGCCGCCTT
>JAXDMU010000382.1:0-2594 GCA_034665905.1 Aliidongia sp.
ACAGCTTTGGCATACACTGTGTCGGCATCGGGGGAACCCTCGTGAATCCGGTAATCCATTGTTGCAAATGAATTATATCAGATTCCGACCCCCGGTGCACGCGTCACGTTTGAGAAATCCAGGCTAGTGGATTGCTCCCAGGAAATACCCCGCCACGCCGATCGCCGAACAACTCGCGAGGGTCGGGATCATGCCGATCTTGAAGCGGAAGATCGCCACCATAGCGGCGACCGCGAGGATAAGCGTCCCGATATTGACGGTGGCGAGCACGGGTAGCTGTAGTCGCAATCCGAAAGCCGGGTGGACCTCGTCGACATGCCCGAACAGCGTGTGGATGGCGAACCATACGGCAAGGTTCAGGATGACCCCGACAATCGCCGCGGTGATCGCCGAGAGCGCCGCGGACAGCGCCTTGTTGCCGCGCAACGCCTCGATATAAGGGCCGCCCAGGAAAATCCAGAGGAAGCAGGGCGCGAAAGTCGTCCAGACGGCGAGCGTGCCGCCGAGCACACCGGCGAGCATCGGCGGCAGAGAACCCGCATGGCGGAACGCGCCCATGAAGCCGACAAATTGCAACACCATGATGAGCGGCCCCGGTGTCGTCTCCGCCATACCGAGACCCGCGAGCATCTCACCCGGCTGTAGCCAGCCATAGTGCTCGACCGCCTCCTGCGCGACATAGGCCAGCACGGCATAGGCGCCGCCAAAGGTCACGACGGCCATTTTGGCGAAGAACACAGCGATGTCGGAGAAGATGTTGTGGGGGCCGAAAATCGCCAGCAGGGCGACCAGCGGACCAAGCCAGAGAACGAGACAGACGACGGTGACCCTGAGCGCGCGCCGCGTCGACTGGCGGACATGCTCGGGGATCTGGTGCGCAAAGGCCCGGTCGAGCGCCGCACTGCCATCGTCATTTGCGGGTTTGCCGCCAGCGCCGTTGCCCGGGCGAAAGGCGGCAAGCCCGGCCGCGTTGCCCAGGAAGCCGATCAGGCCGGCAGCGATGATGATCAGCGGGAAGGCGACGGCGAAGAAGAAGATCGCCGCGAACGCCAGACCGGCGAGGCCGATCATGGTGCGGTTGCGCAGCGCGCGTTTGCCGACCTTGATCACGGCCTCGAGCACGACGGCGAGCACGGCGGCCTTGAGGCCGAAGAACAGAGCCTGGACGATGCCGAGATCGCCATAACCGGCATAGAGCCAGCTCAGGATCATCAGGGCGACATAGCCGGGCAGCACGAACAGCCCGCCCGCGACGAGGCCGCCGCGCATGCGGTGCAGCAGCCAGCCGATATAGATCGCGAGCTGCTGCGCCTCCGGCCCCGGCAAGAGCATGCAATAGTTGAGCGCGTGCAGGAACCGGGTCTCACCGATCCATTTCTTCTCTTCCACCAGGATGCGATGCATCACCGCGATCTGGCCCGCAGGACCGCCAAAGCTCAGCGCCGCAACACGGACCCAGACCCAGAGAGCGTCGCCGAACGAGACACCGTGCGCGGCCCAGTCGGCCGGGCCGATTGTCGTCGCTTCGAGGGCGGTGAGTTCCCGCCTCACGCTTTCCGGGTCTCGATGCGCGGAAACACGCCCTTGGGCGGCGGCAGAGCCGTGCCGGCCGGCACCGATCCCCGTGCAATCGCGGCGAAATCCCGCGCATCGGGCGGCAGCGCCAATTGATCGAGGATCGCGGCCGCCGCGGTCGGCATCACCGGCTGCACCAGGATGACCACGATCCGGATGATTTCGATCAGCACGGCCAGCACGGTTGCCATCCGCGCCGGATCGGTCTTTTTCAGCGCCCAAGGCGCCTGGGTGTCGATATAGCGGTTGGCCGCGTCGGCGATGTCGAACAGGCGGTTCAGCATGACATGCGGCTCGGTCCGCGCCATCGCGTCGCGCAAGGCCGGCAGCAGCGCGCGCGCGGCACTTAGCAACACGTCATCCTCGGCGGTCGGATCGGTCAGAGCCGGTGCCAGGCCGCCCAGATTTTTCTGCACCAGACTCAGCGTGCGCTGCACCAGATTGCCGAGATTATTGGCGAGGTCGGCATTGATTCGCGCGACGAGCGCCCGGTGCGAGAAATCGCCGTCCTGGCCGAATGGAATCTCGCGCATCAGGAAATGCCGCACCGGATCGAGCCCGTATTGCTCGATCAGTTCGAGCGGATCGATCGCATTGCCCAGCGATTTCGACATCTTCTCTTCGTCGGCGGTCCACCAGCCATGGGCGAAGACCGTTTTCGGCGGTTCGAGTCCGGCCGCCATCAGGAAGGCCGGCCAATAGACCGCGTGGAACCGGACGATATCCTTGCCCATCATATGCACGTCGGCCGGCCAGAAGCTGCGATACAAATCCGTCTCGGTATCGGGATAGCCCAGTGCCGTGATGTAGTTGGTCAGCGCGTCGAGCCAGACATACATGATGTGCCTGGGATCGCCCGGCACCGGCACGCCCCAGGAAAAGCTGGTACGCGACACCGAAAGATCGCGCAGGCCCGATTTGACGAAGCTGATCACCTCGTTGCGCCGGCTTTCCGGCCGGATGAAATCCGGATTGGCCGCGTAGAATTCCAGCAGCCGGTCGCCCCAGGCCGACAGGCG
>JAXDMU010000383.1:0-6052 GCA_034665905.1 Aliidongia sp.
TGTCCGCTCCCGTCCCGGTCTGGAAAAGGAAAACCGCCGCGACTATAGCCGGGGCGGTTTGGATCGCCTCGCTTTAGCCGCATTTATAAAGCGCCCGCAAGCTGATGCTCAAATCGGCGCTATAGGACAAAGCTATAACGGGATTACGGGACTGTCAATGAAAAGATAAACAAAATAATTTTGTTCATTATGCGTGCCAGATCAAGCGCCGACAGCACGACATCCCGGTCTTGAAGTGAAAATCCGAAAGATCGGCCAGTAGATCGTCATCCGATGTGCCATAAGCGTGAAGCGTTGGCACGCTACCATCAACTTGCAGGCAACGAAATTCCGCTCTCGCTCGATAGATGCGCGAGAAAAATCCCGACGAGCCTTTCGCACCCCGCCTGATCCACCGCGTCGAACCGCCCCGCGACCGGTGCGTCGAGATCGAGCACGCCGATGACAGCGCCGTCACGGATCAGCGGCACGACCAGTTCCGCGCGCGAGGCGGCGTCACAGGCGATGTGGCCGGGGAATTGTTCGACATCCTCGACCAGGATGCTGGTCCGGCGCTGGGCCGCCGTGCCGCACACGCCGCGGCCCAGCGCGATGCGCACGCAAGCCGGCTTGCCCTGGAATGGTCCCAGCACCAGTTCGCCGGATTTCATCAGATAGAACCCGGCCCAGTTCAGCTCCGGCAGGGAATGGTAGAGCAGCGCCGCCATGTTGGCCGCGTTGGCGATGAAATCGCTTTCGCCGGCCAGCAGCCCGGCCAGTTGCTGCGCCAACTCGTCATAGAGCGCCGGCTTGTCAGTTGCCTGCGAAATCGCGTTGGTGAACATGCTAGCCCCGATTGTTTTCGCGCATGATGCGGCCCTTGTCGCGTTGCCAGTCGCGTTCCTTCTCGGCCTCGCGTTTGTCGGATTTCTTTTTGCCGCGGGCCAGGCCAATCTCGACTTTGGCACGGCCGCGCTCGTTGAAATAAATCCCGAGCGGCACCAGCGTCACGCCGGCCCGCTTGGCCAGCCCCATGACCTTGTCGATCTCCTTACGGCGCAGCAGCAGCTTGCGCGGCCGGCGCGGCTCGTGGTTGAAGCGCGGCCCCGCCATCTGATAGGGCGGCACGTAGGCGTTGACCAGCCACAGCTCGCCATCGGTTTCGCGCGCGAAGGCTTCCTGGATCGAGCCCTGGCCGGAGCGCAGCGATTTGACCTCGGTGCCTTCCAGGATGATGCCGCACTCGATCGTCTCGTCGATGAAATAGTCATGACGCGCGCGGCGGTTCTGGGCGACGAAGCGGTCGGTCGGGCGAAGTGCCATTACCGGCTCATGCGATCAGCCCGGCCTGACGAAGCGCCAGGGCGACGCGTTCGCGCGCGGCCGGACTTGCCTCGACCAGGGGGCCGCGGATTTCGGGCAGGCATTTGCCCATGAGCGAGGCGGCATATTTCACCGGTGCCGGGCTCGATTCGCAGAACATCGCATCATGTACCGGTGCCAAGCGCTCGTTCAATTGCTGTACTGCGGCGAAGTTGCGGGCGCGCCACGCCTCATGCAGATCGGCGCAGAGCCGCGGTGCGATGTTCGAGGTGACCGAGATGCAGCCATCGCCGCCCTGGGCCAGAAACGCCACGGTGGTGATGTCGTCGCCTGACAGTTGACTGAATTCCGGCCCGATCGCCAGCCGCGTGCGCAACGGGCGGGCCAGATCGCCCGAGGCATCCTTGACGCCGACGATGCGCGGCAGCTTAGCCAGACGCGCCATCGTCTCGATCGACATATCGACCGAAGCCCGGCCGGGGATGTTGTAGATCACGATCGGAATGTCCGAGGTGTCGTGGATCGCCTTGTAATGCTGAAACAGCCCTTCCTGGGTTGGGCGATTGTAATAGGGGCAGACGATCAGCACGGCGTCGGCGCCGGCGTTCTGGGCATGCTGGGTGAAATCGATCGCTTCGGCCGTCGAGTTCGAGCCGGCACCGGCCATCACCACCGCCTTGCCCTTGGCGACCTCGATGGTCAGTTCGACCACGCGTTTATGCTCGGCATGGCTCAGGGTTGGCGATTCGCCGGTCGTGCCGCACGGCACCAGCCCCTCCGTGCCTTCGGCGATTTGCCACGCGACCAGTTCCTGCAAGGCGCGCTCATCGACCGCACCCTGCCGGAACGGCGTCACCAGCGCCGTATAAGAACCCGTAAACCTCATTACACTATCCTTCAGGACAAGTGTCCCAGACGGCTGGGACCATAGCGGCGACCGGCCGCCGCGACAACAGCCGCCCGCGGCATCCCGCAAGCTTGTTGACGGCATGCCGGATCGATAGAATAGGCGTTCAGGGGAATATTGGCATGCTTTGGAAAATTGGAACGGGTGAGCCGCATGTTCGGTGATTGCTTGCGCGGATGGGGCACCGCGCGGTTCGCGGATCGACGGTGGGCCGGTCGTCTGATGCTGGCAATCGTTGCTCTGGCCGCCTCGGGGGCGCAGGCCGAGGTGCTGAATTCCAAGGATCACCCGATCGTGGTCCGCGCCTTCGAAGCCGCCGAGCGCGACCAATGGGCCAAGGCGCAAGAACTTGCGGCCGGCGTCGGCGATAAGCTGCCGGCCAAGATGCTGCAATGGCTCGATTTGCTCCGGCCCCAGGCGGGGCATGGCTTTGCCGAAATTACGGGCTTCATCGCGGCCAATCCGGAATGGCCGCGGATCGCGGCGCTGCGGGCGCGGGCCGAAGAGAGTTTGGGGTCGGTGCCCGATCCGGCGCTGCGCGCCTGGTTTGCCCAGCACAAGCCGGCGACCCCGCTCGGCCGGCTGAAGCAGGCGGAATTCGCTGCCGTCGATGGCGACACCGAAGGCGCTCAAAAGCTCGTCCGCGAGGTCTGGATCAAGGATGATTTTTCCGGGGCGGACGAGCTGCTGATTCTGGCGCGCTTCGGCGACACCATCCGCCCGGAGGATCAGATCGCCCGGCTCGACCGGCTGCTGTGGGACGGCAAGGCCGCCGATGCCGAGCGGCTGTTGTCGCGCGTGCCGGAAGATTGGCGCCTCCTGGCCGATGCGCGGCTGAAGCTCGCCGCCTCGGCCAAGAGCGCGGAAGCCGCGCTGGAGCGCGTGCCAGCCGCCTTGCAGAACAATCCCGGCCTGCTGTTCGAGCGGATGCGCTTGTATCGCCATGCCGACGACGATGATGCGGCCCTCGGCATGTTCGATCAGGCGAGGGATCTCGGCCACCCCGAAGCGTGGTGGCCCGACCGGCAACTACTCGCCCGTCACCTGCTGGAACGCAATGCCGTGGCCCGCGCATACAAGCTGGTGACGACCCATGGCCTGACCGAGGGAACCGCGCTGGCCGACGCCGAATTCACGGCGGGCTGGATCGCGCTGCGGTTTTTCCGGGATCCGTCCACAGCGTATGGGCATTTCACCCGGCTTTACGAAACCGCCAAGCTGCCCTTGACGCTGTCGCGTGCTGCCTATTGGGCCGGGCGGTCGGGCGAAGCGCTGGGTCAGCCCGATGTCGCCCTCGGCTGGTTCCAGAAGGCCGAGGGCTATACGACGAGCTATTACGGCCAACTGGCCGCGACCATGCCGAACGTGCCGCCGCCGCCCCGGCCGGAGCCGGAACCCAAGGCGTCGGCCCAGGAAAGCCAAGCCTTCAACAAGAAGGAACTGGTCCGAGCCACCCGTATTCTGGCGGAGATCGGCGAGGAGGATCGGCTGAAAACCTTTTTCAACCGCCTCTCAGAGAACGCTCAGGCGCCGTCGGACCATGCGTTGATCGCCGATCTGGCCGAGGAGATCGGCCGGCCGGATCTGGGCGTCGCCGCGGCCAAGAAGGCGAGCTATGTCGGCATTTCGCTGTTGCGCGCCGGCTATCCCACGGTCGCGGTGCCGCGCAATGCCGGGGCCGAACAGGCGCTGCTTCTGGCGCTGACCCGGCAGGAAAGCGCCTTCGATCAGCATGCCGTCTCTGGGGCGGGGGCGCTCGGTCTGATGCAATTGATGCCGGCGACGGCGAAATCCGTCGCGACCAAGATGCTGCAACTGCCCTTCAAGCCACAGCGCCTGACCGCGGATGGCCCGTATAACGTGACGCTTGGTCAGGCTTACGTGGATTCTCTGCTTTCGACGTTCAACGGCTCTTACGTTCTCGCCATCGCGGCCTATAATGCGGGGCCCGGCCGGGTCCATCAATGGATCGGGGCGTTCGGCGATCCGCGCTCGCCCGAGATCGATGCGGTCGATTGGATCGAGCAGATTCCCTTCTCCGAAACGCGCAATTATGTCCAACGCGTGCTGGAAAATCTGCAAGTCTACCGCCTGCGCTTCGGGAACAAGGCGCTGGCCTTTTCACTGGAAACGGATTTGCGCCGATGACAACCGCGCCTGCTTTACCCGATTTCGAGGATGTGCTGGCCGCGGCCGGCCGGATTGCAGGCTATGCGATCGTCACGCCGCTGGTCGAATCCTCCGCACTGAACAAGCGGCTGGGCTTCCGGCTGCTGGTCAAGGCCGAACCCTTGCAGCGCACCGGTTCTTTCAAATTCCGCGGTGCGTTCAACCGCTTGGTTCAACTCGATCCCGAGCAGCGCAAGCGCGGCGTGGTCGCGTTTTCCTCGGGCAATCATGCACAAGGCGTCGCGGCGGCGGCCGAGATTCTGGGCATCCCGGCGGTGATCGTCATGCCGTCCGACGCACCGTCGATCAAGCTCGCCAACACCCGCGGCTTCGGGGCCGAGGTCGTGACCTACGACCGCTGGACCCAGGATCGCGAAGAAGTGGCGGCGGACATCCGGGACCGGCGCGGCGCGGTGCTGGTCAAGCCCTATGACGAAAAGGACATCATCGCGGGTCAGGGCACGGTGGCGTTGGAGGTGATCGCCGAGGCGCGGTCGCGCAGGCTTCAGATCGATGCGTTCGCCGCTAATTCGAGCGGCGGCGGGTTGATCGCCGGCTGCGCGCTGGCCTTTCAGGCGCAGAGCCCGACGACCCGGCTCTATTGCGCCGAACCCGCCGGATTCGACGATCACGCCCGCTCGCTGGCCGCGGGGACGCGCCTGGGCAATACGGCTGGCATCAGTTCGATCTGCGATGCGCTGCTGGCGGCGACGCCGGGCGAGTTGACCTTTGCAATCAATCAGCCACGTCTGGCCGGCGGTCTGGTTGCCAGCGACGACGAGGTGCGCCACGCCATGGCCGTGGCGTTCCAGGAACTGAAGCTGGTGGTCGAACCGGGCGGTGCGGTGGCGCTGGCGGCAGCATTGGCCGGACGCATTCCGGGCGATCCGAGGATTGTCGCCGTAGTGGCGTCCGGCGGCAATGTCGATCTGGCGGTGTTTCGCGAAGCGATCGCGGCGTAGGGAACTCGAATCCGGCAGCGATGAGTCGCGGGTAGTCGAAGCGATCAAGATGGCATTTGACCTGGAAGGACGAGTTGACGGGTAGGCGCAATGAGTTTGAAGACGTGTGTCTGCGTCGGTTGTCCCAGATCCTGCCATCGGAAGTTTCGGTCACGATCCTCGCCGATCGCGGCTTCGGAGATCATAAGCTATTCGCTTTCCTTAAAGAATTGGGCTTTGGCTACGTCGTCCGGTTCCGGGGCAATATCCATGTCGCCGATGCCGCGGGCGAGAGCCGGCCAGCCGCCGAATGGGTCGGCAAGGGTGGGCGAGCGCGCAAACTGCGCGATGCCAAAATCACCGCGGCAGAGGGCTATCAGGTCGACGCCGTGATCTGCGTCCACGCCAAGGGGACGAAGGAACCCTGGTGTCTGGCCGCCAGCGACGCCGATGCGACCGCCGCCGAACTCGTCCAACACTACGCCAAACGCTGGACCATCGAGCCACATTTCCGCGATACCAAGGACTTGCGCTTCGGCATGGGCCTTGGATTGGTGGGGCCGGGGGCGCACGGCAGTATCGAAGCCGTGGCGAAAAAAACGCGCGCGATCGGCGTGATGTTGATTGGTGCAAACCGGCGAAATCGGCAAAGATTATCGCCGTGTTGCGGAAGGAAGCGCGTCGTGAAGTATTTAACCCTGATCCGCCATGCCAAGGCCGTCGATGTTACCGA
>JAXDMU010000384.1:0-5444 GCA_034665905.1 Aliidongia sp.
GTCGAAGCCGGTTGAGACCGGGCCGGTGTTCCCGGCGCTCAAAGATTGGCTGAGCGGCACCACGAAGCTAACCGTCACGACGGCCACCGGTGGGGTGATAAGCCTCGCCCGGACGGCCTCGGAGCAGGGCAATGGCGGCGCCCTGCCGCTCGATGGCTGGGGGATCGCCGACAAGGGTGGCTATCCTGTGCTGGACAGCGTGATCCGCCCGGTGATCGGCGGGCTGTCGTCGCTGCACACGCTGGAAGCCAAGACCGAACGCCCGAAGCTCTATGACCGGATTGAGGTCGATGATCCGGCAGCGAACAAAGAATCGAAAGCCAAGCTGGTCGAACTCGATGACGCCAATGGCGCCAGCATCGTCAAGATCATCATCGGGCGGCGCCATCTGGACCCGCTCGGCAGTGCGGGCGATGCGATCTATATCCGCAAGCCCGAAGATGAGCGTGCGTGGCTGGCCCAGCCGGCCTTCGACGTGCCTGGGGCGTGGCTCGACTGGATCGATCGAACCATCGTCGAAATCGACCCGGACAAGCTCAAATCACTGACCCTGACGCCGGCCGGCGCAGCGCCCCTGGTGCTGGAGCGCGACAAGGCCGAAGACAAATGGACGATCCGCGATCAGCCCAAGGATACGACCTTGCGCAGCGAGACGCCGGGTACCGACATCGCCGCCCAATTCCGCCGGCTTGACCTTCAGGATGTCCGCCGCGCGGCCGAGATAACCGGCCAGCCCTCGGCCACGGCGCAGGCGGTCACCTTCGACGGGTTGAACATTGCCGCGTCACTGTACGATCGGCCCGATGGGCCGTGGCTCGAAATCACCGCGACCGGCACGGGCGACGCGGCCAAGGATGCCGACGCCATCGTCAAACGGACCAAAGGCTGGGCCTACAAAATCCCGGCCCAGCCGGCCCGATTGCTGGAGAGCAAGCTCGCCGATCTGTTGACGCCGACATCCCCGACGGCCGAGCCGGCAAAGCCCACACCGGCGGCGGTGCCGTCGAAACCGGCCGCCAAGCCGCCGACAAAGCCGGGTAAGTGATCGTGGTCGCAATGTAAGAGATGACTGAGCGCTTTCCGGTCAAGTTCGATCGGAGAGCGCTGTTTGTTCCTCAGTTCGACTGTACCGGTGCGCCGACATCGAAACGGCATTTATCGAAATGCGGTCGCCGCGACGGCAGGGTGATGACGAAAACGGTATGGCCGCCGGGCACCGGCTCGTAGCGCAGCGTGCCGCCATGTTCCTCGACGATGTCGGCCGACAGCGATAGTCCGAGGCCGGTTCCTTCGCCCGCCGGCTTGGTCGTGAAAAATGGCGTGAACAGGCGCGGACGAACGGTTTCGGGAATGCCGATGCCATTGTCATGTACGCGGATTTCGATGGTGTTTTCCAGGCGATGGGTCGAAACCTCGACCACCGGCGTGTAATCGGAATGGCGTTCATGCCGGCGCCGTTCGGTGGCGTAGAAGGCATTCGAGACCAGATTGACCACGACCCGTGTCAAATCCTCGGGCACGATATCGACGGTGCCGACCGCCGGATCGAAACGAGTCTCGCAGTTGCATTGGAACGACATGTCCGTCGCGCGCGCGCCGTGAAAGGCCAGCACCCGCGCCTCATCGACCACCTTGTTCAGATCGGTCGGACGCCGAACCCCGCTGCCGGCATGAGCATGAAGCAGCATGCTGCGCACGATGGTATCGACCCGGCCGGCATGGTCGCGAATCTTCGTGAGGTTGGCCGAAAGCAACCGCGCGACCTCGTCGATTTGCGGACGGTTATCCTCGGCCAGATGTTCTCCCAGCTCTTCGACCAGATCGGTCGAGAGTGCCGCGAAGTTGCTGATGAAATTCAGCGGGTTCCTGATTTCGTGGACGATTCCCGCGGTCAGCTGGCCGAGCGACGCCATGTGCTTGAGCGCGGTCAGTTCGGCCCGGATCTCCTTGACCTGGCGTTCGGCCAGTTCTGCGGCCTTGCGTTGTGTAGCATCGAGCACGACGCCCTGCCGCAGCCCGTCCGGCTGGCGTACGAGTGCCAGACACTCGAAACGTCGCGTTGCGCCGGTCAAGGTCAGATAGCGCCCCTCGAAGCTGCCGGCCTGCGGATCGCGACCCAGCCGCGCCTTTGCCTCTTGCCAGCGCGGCAGATCGTCGGGATGCAGCGGCAAGCCTGCCGGTCCGCCGCCCGACGGGGTCGAGCCGACATAATTCGCCGCTGTGCCGAGAAAGCTGATCCGCTCCACCTCGCCCGGCCGCGCTTGCCACCCGAAAATGACATCCGGCATCTGCCGAAGCAGCGCACCGAGCGGGTCGCAGTCTGAATCTGAACGGGTCAACCACCTCTCCATGTGCGCCGGAGCTGCCGTTGCGATTATCTTCGGCGATGCCCACCTTTCAACTTGGCATAGATCATATCATCCGTCAAGACGCGTATTCGGAGCGGATCTGCTGGCGCAACGCATCAATCAGCAACAAGCGACCCTGCCGCTCGACATACCAGAAGCTCCAGCCATTGCACGACGGGGCGCCGAGGATCGAAGCGGCGACTTGATGGATCGACCCCTTGGCCTCGGCCGAGATCACCGTGCCGTCGGGCCGCACCTTGGCGGTCCAGCGTCGGCCGGCATCGCACAGCACTTCGCCGGCCGAAACGATGCCGCGCTCCACCAGCGTGCCGAACGGGACGCGCGGCTCGTTGCGTTTCGACTGGATCGACAGCATGTCGGTCGAGGCCAGCGGCTCGACCCCGGCGATGCGCTCGCGTGCCAGCCTTGCATAGGTTTCGTCGCGCTCGATCCCGATGAAGCGGCGGCCGAGGCGACGCGCGACCGCACCGGTCGTGCCGGTGCCAAAGAATGGGTCGAGCACCGTGTCGCCGGCCTTGGTCGAGGCCATCAGCACCCGGTGCAGCAGGGCTTCGGGCTTTTGCGTCGGATGCGCCTTGCGCCCGTCCTGTTTCAGCCGCTCGGACCCGCCGCACAGGGGAATCACCCAGTCGCTGCGCATCTGAAGGTCTTCGTTCAGCGCCTTCATCGTGTCGTAATTGAAGGTATATTTGGCCTTCTGATCGGTGGCGCACCAGATCAGCGTCTCATGCGCATTGGTGAAGCGCCGGCCGCGGAAATTCGGCATCGGGTTGGTCTTGCGCCAGATGATGTCGTTCAAGATCCAGAAGCCCAGATCCTGCACGATGGCGCCGACGCGGAATATATTGTGGTACGAGCCGATGACCCAGAAACTGCCCTCAGGCTTCAGCACCCGGCGCACCTCGCCGATCCAGCCGCGGGTGAAGCGGTCATAGGCGGCGAAATCGTCGAACTTGTCCCAATCATCATCAACGCCATCGACCAGCGTATTGTTGGGGCGTCGCAGATCATTGTTGAGCTGAAGATAATAGGGCGGGTCCGCGAACACCATGTCGACACTGGCGGTCGGCATCGCGCGCAGAATTTCGAGACAATCGCCGACTAACACCGAGTCGGTTTCGAGGGGGAGGATCTGTGCCATGGCGATATTGATGCGTTATGCCGAGTCGCGCGTCAATGGGGCAACAGTCTCGCTGTCCGCCTTCCGGTCGCGGTGGTCGATGCGCCCGGACTCAAGGAAGGCGATGACATTGAAATTCATGTCGCCGACGCCGGGCCGTTCGGTGTTGCGCGGAAGCCTGGACGCGAAGAACTGCTGAGGCGCCTTCGTGCGTTCTGCGGCCGGCTTCCTGCCGATTTCAAGTTCGATCGGGAAGAGGCGAATACCCGGTAAGTTTTTCGACACTAATGGCCTCGTCTATCTCAGCCCGAACCGAGGGTCGTTGAGTTCATCAGGGCGCAACCGCTCGATCTGCTTTATGTCAGCACTATCGTGTTGGCAGAAATCCGTTTTGGCATCGAACTCGCCCCTGAGACGATGAAGCGGGCGGAACTGCATGATTGGCTCGCGCACAAAGTCCGCCCGATGTTTCAAGGGCGCATTCTACCGGTCAGCGAGGATGTCATGTTCAAATGGCGGCTGCTGGTCGAGGAGGGGCGCAAGATCGGTCATACCTTCTCGCAGCCGGACCTCGTCCTGGCCGCAACCGCAGCGCAGTATGGGTTAACCATCATGATCGGCAATACCGTCGATTACGATAAGATGCGCGTCCCAACGCTCAATCCTTGGCTTCAGTAGCACGGAAGGGCAGGTCACTGCCATGTCATGGAAAAGCTTGTCCCGGTCGCCACTCTCCGGTAGCGTCCACGCCATGCCGCTGTCTGATCCTGCTCCGCGCGAGTCGCTCCATACCCGTCACGTCGAATGCCGCGGCTTCAAGCGGGACGATGGTTTGTGGGACGTTGAAGGTCATATGACCGACGTGAAGAGCTATGTGTTCATCAATCGCTGGCGTGGCGAGATACCAGTGGGCACGCCGCTGCATGAAATGTGGGTCCGCATCACCCTCGATCACCGGTTGACGATCCTGGCGATCGAAGTCGCCACCGATCATGCGCCTTTTCGAATGTGCTCGGACATCCTGCCGAATTTTCAGCGACTGAAGGGGCTGCGCATCGGTCCCGGCTTCAAAGCGAAGATCAAGGAACTGGTCGGCGGCACCGAGGGCTGCACCCATATCGTCGAGCTGATGGGACCGATGGCGACCACGGCCTTTCAGACCATGGCAAACCAGCGTCGCGGCGACCTGCCGGGGCACTTCGAGAGGCCGCGTCGGCCGCCGCCGATGCTCAATACCTGTCACACTTTCGCGAGCGATAGCGGCGTCGTGCAGACCGAGTTTCCCGAATTCTACACGGGCACCATCGACACCAGTTCAGGCAGCGCGCCGCCGTCGTGAGATCTGGCCGTGCCCGGCCTGCACATGGCCGCGTTCGGTGGCTGCGAGCTTGAAATACAACATGATCGTGACGCGAATCGCCGCCGTCAGGCTCGATTCGCGGCGGACGTGGTCGATCTCGGTCACCAGCTGGTTCAAAACCTTTTGTTCCCGGCGGCAGATCTCTTCCAGTGCATCCCACATGGCTTGTTCCAGCCTCACGCTGGTGCGCCGCCCCATGACCGTGACGTTCCGATTGATCAGGGTGGAGGGTATAAGATCTCGGATAGCAGACTGGTCCATTCGCCTCCCCTTTCTTGGCTGAGAGAATTGAATGTTCGGAACGTTACTCCAGGTGAAATTTCCCGTAAACCGATATTAGCCGATCCAACGACATCATAAAGTAGTGGGTCGCTCGTTTGAATTTACCCCTCGCCGGGCGCCCTGGCAATCACCGAGAGCGCATGGATCGGCCCTTTCAGCTCCTCCGCCAGCAGCGCATAGACGCGTCGCTGCCGCGCGAGGCGCGACTGGCCGGCAAACTCGGCCGAAACGATCTCGACCTGAAAATGCGATTGGCCCCCACCGGGCGCGCCGACGTGGCCCGCGTGACGGGCCGAGTCGTCGATTACCGTGA
>JAXDMU010000385.1:0-9247 GCA_034665905.1 Aliidongia sp.
AACGATCCCGAATCACCGACGACCGGCTCGGCCGCCCGCGTGCCAGACCATGTGCCGCTGGCGAGCGGCCGGCCCTGCCTGCTCGTGCCCCATGATGTCGGCCCGGCACGATTCGGCAGCAATATCCTGATTGCCTGGAACGGCAGCCGCGAAGCCGCCCGCGCGACCGCCGACGCGATGCCGCTGCTGCGCGCCGCTCAGCAGGTCACGGTCGTACAGATTCAAGGCGCGGTTGGTGACCCGTTTGCCAGCAATCTCGATCTTCTGGCGTTCTGTGCCCATCTGGCGCGGCACGAGATTGCAATCGAAACCCGCATCGAGGCGACCGATGGTCGTTCGGTCGCGCAGGCGCTGCTGTCGCTCGGCACCGAAATCGGCGCGGATCTGCTCGTCATGGGTGCCTATGGTCACACGCGGCTGCGCGAGTTGGTGCTGGGCGGTGTCACGCGCGAGATCCTGGTGGGGATGACGATGCCGGTGCTGATGTCGCATTGAGGCAATGCGGGTCGCTTTGCAATGCGGCAATTTCATCCGCGCGGTTTACGCACTACGGTGTTGACCTTGTGCAGCGACGAGGCGCCATCATGGGACACCGCATTACCGGTTGGAACGAAGCGGTCGGCGACTACGTCGTCAGGCTGGGGACGAACGAGACGGCGCTCATGGCGCAGTTGCGTGCCGAAACCGCCGCAATGCCGGAATCTGAGATGCAGATCGGCCCGGATCAGGGGCAGTTGCTGGGCTTTCTCGTCCGGTTGATCGGCGCCCGGCGGGTGCTGGAGATCGGCGCTTTCACCGGCTATTCGGCGCTGGCCATGGCCCAGGCGCTGCCGGAAGACGGGCACCTGATCTGCTGCGACGTCAGCGAGACCTGGACAGCCATCGCCCGGCGCTATTGGGCCGAAGCCGGCGTCGCCGGCAAGATCGACCTTCGACTGGCTCCGGCGCTCGAAACTCTGGATCGACTCGAAGCCGAGGCCTGGCGCTTCGATCTCGCCTTCATTGATGCCGACAAGGAAAATTACGATCTCTATTACGAGGCGTGCCTGCGCCTGATCCGGCCGGGCGGACTGATCGCGATCGACAATGTGTTGTGGAACAGTGCCGTGGTCGATCCGACCGATGACAGCCCGGCAACCGCGGCGCTGAAGGCGCTCAACGCCAAGATCCGGTCTGACCGGCGGGTCGATCTCTGCCTGCTTCCGATCGGCGACGGCGTCACTCTGGTGCGGCCGCGATGACCACCGCGGAGACGGCCGACACCACAGCATCCGAGCATCCGAGCGGCCCGTGGCTGCTGCCGGCCGTGACGGCGCTCGGCATCGTGTTCGGCGATATCGGCACCTCACCGCTCTACGCGTTCAAGGTAGCACTGGCGGCGACCGGACATGCCGAGCCGACGCGCACCGACGTGCTCGGCATCGTCAGCCTCATCGTCTGGGCGCTCGCGATCATCGTGGCACTCAAATATGTCGTGGTCGTGCTGCACGCCGACAATGAGGGCGAAGGCGGCATTCTGGCATTGCTGTCGCTGGTCGCGGCCGGTGCATCGCGGCGGCGCAAGTTGCCTTTCCTGGTGCTGCTCGGAATCTGCGGCGCCGGCCTGCTTTATGGCGACGGCATCATTACGCCGGCCGTATCGGTCCTGTCCGCGATGGAGGGACTCGAGGTCGTGGCGCCGCGATTTCAACCCTGGGTGATTCCGGCCACGCTCGCCATCCTTGTCGGATTATTCCTGCTTCAGCGCCGGGGCACGGCCGAGATCGGCAAATTCTTTGGCCCGGTCATGCTGATGTGGTTCGTGGTGATCGCCGCCCTGGGGATTTACGGCATTTCGCGCGCGCCGGGTGTGCTGTTGGCGCTCGATCCGCGTGCAGGCGTTGCCTTTCTTTTCGACAATCCCCGCACCGCTCTCGGCGTGTTCGGCGCCGTGTTCCTGGCGCTGACCGGCGCCGAGGCGCTTTATGCCGATATGGGCCATGTCGGGGCCCCTGCAATCCGGCGCGCGTGGTTCGGCTTGGTGTTTCCGGCGCTGCTGCTGAATTATTTCGGCCAGGGCGGGTTACTGCTCGCGGAGCCGGCCGCGGCCGACAATCCGTTCTACAAACTGATGCCGGAATTCCTGCTGGTGCCCGCGATCGCTCTGGCCGCGGCGGCGACGGTGATCGCCAGTCAGGCGCTGATTTCCGGTGTGTTCTCGCTGACGCGTCAGGCAATTCAGATGCGACTGTCGCCGCGCATGACGGTGATCTCGACCTCAAGCAGCGCCTATGGCCAGATCTATGTCGGCATCGTCAATTGGGGCCTGATGGCGGCGACGCTGGTAACGGTGATCGCGTTCAGAACGTCTGACAATCTCGCATCCGCCTATGGCATCGCCGTGTCCGGGACGATGCTGATCACGACGATTCTGCTTTACCGCGTGATGCGTGCCAATTGGCACTGGCCGGTCAGCATCGCGGCACCCGTGGTCGGCCTGTTCGCCTGTATCGATGCCGCGTTTTTCGCGGCAAATTGCCTGAAGATCGTCGAAGGCGGTTGGCTGCCGCTGGCGATCGGCGGCTTTGTCGGCTTTACCATGATCGCCTGGCGCTCGGGCAATCTGGAGGTTCAGCGGCGGCTGGCCGAAAATTCGATGCCGTTCGATGATTTCATCGCCCAGATCGACCGGCGCGTGCTGTCGCGCCTGCCGGGCACCGGCGTATTCGTGACGCGGATGGCCGATACCGTCTCGCCGATGCTGCTGCATCAAGTCACGATCAACCGTGTCCTGCACGAGCATGTCATTCTGCTAACCGTGCAGCCGACCCGCAGACCGCGCGTGCCGGCCGCCGAGCGGATCGAGATCCGCGATCTCGGTCACGGGTTTCATCGGGTGACCGTCAAGATCGGCTTCATGCAACGCCCGGACATCCCGACCGCGCTGCGCGGCTGCGCCCGGCGCGGCCTGGATTTCTGCAACGACAATCCATCCTACTTCATCGCCCATGAAAGCCTGGAGCGGCGCGCGAAGGGGTCGGCCCTGCCCCGTCTGCTCTGGATCGCCTTCAACGTCATGCATCGGATGGGCTTGCGCGCGTCGGACTATTTCCACCTGCCCCCGAAATCGGTCATGGAGGTGGGCTTTCGGCTGGAGCTGTAGCGGGCGTCGCGGCTTCGTCGGCGGCGAAATCCAGTTCGATGCGCGCGCCGTTCGGGTCGCGCAGGAATAGCTGCCAGACACCGTCGCCCGGCAGTCGCCGCAGCTCATGGGCAACCCCCAGCGCCTCAAGGCGGATCAGGGTCGCTGCCAGACCGGTCGCGGCGAAAGCGACGTGATCGATGGCGCCCGCTGGAGTCGGGGCGCTCCGGCCTGCGACGATATGGAGCACCGGGCGGCCGCCACAATAGAGCCAGGCCCCAGGAAACGGGAAAGCGGGCCGCCATCCCGGCTCCAACCCAAGCAGGGTTCGGTAAAATTCCACTGTCTTGTCCAGGGCATCGGTCAGAATGGTAAAATGCTCCAGCGCCACTACAACCATGAGCCTCACTCCCGATCAGCATGCCGAAACGGGTCCTGCTGACCCGTCCGGTTGAATGCGACAGATTATAGCGAATGACGCGCATATGGCGTAGCTTTCTATCGCCTCTGCGGCATGTGACGAAATATGCCTTCTGGTCGGCGCTTGATCGCCTAAAATCATCGCTTCCACCGCCCTTCGACGGAGCCTGGGAACGCCGGGAGCACGAGCGACGCCACCATTGCCAAAGAATGAACCAATCCTTACAGCGGCGTAATAAGGCTATTGCTCCGTACTGGGATTCCGGGTACAGCCCCAACACTTGACGCCGCGTTCGGCTGGGCGATAACCCAGCATTTCGGGCGTGAATGCGGAGGGCGAAAGCGCCGGTGGCACCAAAATTGCGGCGACAACGGATGGTTTTCCGGGAACGCCCTGACGTGCCTAAGGTTTGAAGAATTTGGGTTCGATAGCCGCGCGCCTTTGCCACACCGGGCCAAACCGGCGGTGGACAGGGCTTCGAAAGTGACAGCCGATCGGCCGAAAGCGCGTGGTCCGGCATTTGCATGCTGAAGCATGCAGGCGAAGCCATCGCACCGATCGAACAGGGTCACGGCGCTGGCGACGTGATTCCGATATAATACCTTTCCTGCGCATGGAAAGGAACGGAGGTAGAACGCGGATGAGTTATGCCCAGCAGAGAAGCCCGGGGCGGCAGGCCGTTGGCTTTACCGTCGTCGTCGTTCTGCATGTCGTTCTCGGCTATGTCATGATCACCGGCCTCGGCAAACAGATCGTCGAAGTCATCAAGCAGCCGCTTGAGACGAAGATCATCGAAGAGGTAAAACCGCCCGAGCCGCCCCCGCCGCCGCCGCCGCCGCCGCCGCAATCGGCGCCGCCCCCGGTCTTCATCCCACCGGTTGAAATCGTCATCAACACCCCGCCGCCGCCGCCGCCGGTCCAGGCCGCAGTTACTATCGCGCCGCCGGTTCAGGCCGTGGTCCGACCGACCCCTCCGCCCGCCCCGCCCGCCGCCATCCCCGATCGCAACGTCAGCGAGCGGCCGATCTCGGGATCGCCGCCGAAATATCCAAAGCGTATGATGGAAGCTCAACGCGAAGGCTCCGTCGATATCGAATGCGACGTTGACATCGAGGGCAAGACGAGCAATTGCGCCATAATAAGCATCACGGGCGGCGGCGCCTTCGGAGACGCTGCGATGGAATATGTCATGCAGGCGAGATATGCGCCGAAGATAGAACACGGCGTGCCCGTTGCTACGCGGCACAGATGGACCATCAAATTTACGCTCGGCTAATGGACTAAAGCCGGTCGGTTTCAACCGACCCTGAAAACCGGAGATACCATGCTCACGACCTTCCGCCTGCCCGCGCTTGCTGCGGCCCTGACTATCCTCCTCGTCACGGGCGCGACCGCACAGACGCCGCCGCCCGCCGGGACCGCCCCGACGGCGATCGCGCCGGCAAATCCGGCCGCCTCTCCGCCTGTCGTAACCGCCCCGGCGCCGGTCGCTTCGTCCGATGCCTCGACCCCGGCGACGCCGCCGGTCGTGGCTCCGCCCCCGCCGGCCACCGATACGGTGCAGGTCGATAATCCCTATGGCATGGAAGCCCTGTGGGTCGGCGGTGGTGTGATCGCCAAGACCGTGCTGGCGCTGCTCGCCATCATGTCGTTCTTGTCCTGGTACATTCTGATCGTGAAGATGTGGGAGCAGTCGCGGCTTATGTCCGCGGCGCGTGCCGCCAACCGTACCTTCTGGTCGGGCAATTCTGTCGCAGCCAGCATCGGCACGCTGAAGGCCAGCAGCCCGTTCCGCTTCATCGCGGAGAGCGGTGCCAGCGCCACAGAGCATCACGAAGGCACGCTGGTCGAGCAGATCGACCTGCACAGCTGGGTCACAATGTCGGTGCAGCGCGCCGTGGATGAGGTCAGCAACCGCCTGCGCGGCGGGCTGTGGATCCTGGCCACCATCGGCTCGACCGCCCCGTTCGTCGGGCTGTTCGGCACCGTTATCGGCATCTACAACGCCCTTACCGCGATCGGCATCGCCGGTCAGGCATCGATCGACAAGGTCGCCGGCCCGGTTGGTGAGGCGTTGATCATGACGGCCTTCGGCCTGTTCGTCGCCGTGCCGGCCGTGCTGGGCTACAACATCCTGGTCAGCCGCAACAAGAATTCCATGGAAAAGGTCCGCAATTTCAGTGCCGATCTGCATTCCGTGCTGTTGAGCGGCGCCCGTGTCGGCGAAGCCGGCAAGCCCGTCGCCCGGATCGCCTGATCATGGCGATGGCGGTCGGCTCCCCCGGCGGGGACGACGGCGAGGAAGAGGTGGTGTCGTCGATCAACACCACCCCGCTCGTCGACGTGATGCTCGTGCTGTTGATCATCTTTCTGATCACGATTCCGGTCGTCACCCACACGGTCAAGTTGGAATTGCCGAAAGAGGTCAACATCCCCAACCAGACCAAGCCCGAGAACATCGTGCTGTCCGTCGATCAGGAGGGCGACATGTTCTGGGGCCAGACCAAGCTCAAAGACACGGCCGATCTGTTCGAGCGGCTAAAGCCGGTCGCGGTCGAAGTGCCCCAACCGGAAGTGCATATCCGGGGCGATCTGGAGGCGCGCTACGAGCCGATCGGCAAGATCGTCTACACGCTGCAACGCGCCGGGATCGTCAAGGTCGGCTTCATCACCGAACCACCGCCGCATGGCGGCTGACCGGAACGCGGAAAGGACTGCCAGATGTCGATGAGTGTTGGTTCGGACAGCGGTGATGATGATGTGATGCTCGACATCAACACCACGCCGCTGATCGACGTGATGTTGGTGCTGCTGATCATGCTGATCATCACCATCCCGGTGCAGACCCATGCGGTGAAGCTGGATTTCGGGCCGCCGTCAAAGGATGCGCCGGTGGTGTTGCCCCAGGTGATCGATATCCTGGTCGATTTCGACGGTACGATCTATTGGAACAACGATCCGATTCCCGACCGCCCCACGCTGGAAGCCAAGCTGGCTGCGGTCGGTCAAATCGGCAAGACCGACCAGCCCGAAGTCCATGTCAATCCGAACAAGCTGGTCTCGTACAAATACGTCGCCGAAGTCATGGCTTCGGCCCAGCATTTGGGCGTCAGCAAGATCGGCCTCATCGGCAGCGACCAGTTCGTCGAACAATGAGGCATGAGACGTAACTGCCGCCCGCCCTCCAGCTTAATCGTACGGGAATTCCGCATATGATGCGTTTTCGGTCACTGTCCCTTGGTTTTGTCGCTGCGGGTCTGAGCATCGCCAGCCTTTCTGCCGTGACCCTTTGCCCGTCGACGGCCTATGCCGCCGAAGGCATTCGTCCGGAGGTTGGCAAGCCGCTTCAGGCCGCCCAGGACCTGGCCAAGAAGGGCGAGTTTGCGAAAGCGCTGGAGGAGGTCGGCAAGGCCGCGGCGGTCAGCGGCAAGACGCCGCATGAGACGCTGCTGATCGAGCAGGTGCGCGGCAGCATCGCCCAACAAGGCGGTCAACCCGCCGTCGCGATCAAAGCCTTTGAAGCCGTCATTGCCACCGGCGGCCTCGACGCCCCGGCGCAGCTTCGGATGGTCGAGGCCGTCGCGGTTCTCTATAATCAGCAGAAGGATTACGCCAAAACGGTCTTCTGGCTGAACCGCTACCGCAAGGACGGTGGCAATGACCCGGCGATGCGGGCGCTTCTGATCCAGGCCAATTATGATGCCAAGGATTATGCGACCGCGGCAAAGGAACAGCAGGACCAGATCGCCGCCGAGGAAAAAGCCAATCAGGTGCCGCCCGAAGCGCAATATCAGCTTTTGCTGAATTGCCTGCTCAACCAGAATGACTCCGCCGGCTATGCCGCCGTGCTGGAAAAGACCGTGCTGCATTACCCCAAGCCGGATTACTGGTCCGATCTCCTGCATCGCAGCTCGATCAAACCCGGTTTCGCTTCGAGCCGCCTCGGCCTCGATATCGACCGGCTGAAGCTCGCGACCAGCACCATGAAAAACGGCGACGATTATCGCGACATGGTCCAGACCGCGATTCAGGAGCATCTGCCGGGCGAAGCCAAGGACGTCGTCGACAAGGCGTTCGCCGCCGGTCTGATGGGCAAGGATGAAAAGGCGCCGCGCGACAACAAGCTGCGCGATCTGGTCAATACCACCGTGACCTCGGATCAGGCCGCCCTCGACGCCAAGGCAAACGCCGCGGCCGAGGCCAAGGACGGTCAGGAAATGCTCAATCTCGGCCTGGATTACGTCGGCTATGGTCAGGTCGACAAGGGCCTCAAGCTCATGGAAGACGGTGTGCGGGCCGACGCACAGAAGCATCCGGAAGACGGCAAGCTGCATCTGGCGATTGCTTATCTACGCGCCGGACAGAAGCCGAAGGCGCTTCAGATGTTCAAGTCAGTTGCCGGCACCGACGGCACCGCCGATCTCGCCCGCCTCTGGGTGTTGGTCGCGAACGCCAAACCAGCGTCCTAAACCCGTGACCGGGAGGGATCGCCGATCGGTGTCGGCCTTCCCTCCCCGCGCCCTCGCCTCAGAAATGTGCGAGATAGCCGCCATCCACCGCCAGCGTATGACCGGTGACATAGGATGCCGCCGGTGACGCCAGAAAGGCGACGGCGCCGGCGATTTCGGTCGGCGCCCCCCATCGGCCAAGCGACGTTCGCTGTTGCAGCCATGCCGCCGTCGCCGGGTCCTGGACAAGGCCCGTATTGGTTTCGGTCGCGAAAAATCCCGGTGCCACGGCGTTGACGGTGATGCCGCACGGCCCAAGTTCCGCCGCGAGTGCGCGCGTCAGCGCGTCCAATCCGCCCTTTGCCATGGTATAGAGCGCGTCGCCCGACGCCGCGATCGGCCCCGCGATTGAGGTGACGTTGACGATCCGCCCCCAACCGCGCGCGCGCATCAGATTGGCCGCGCGGCGCGACAGCGCGAACGGGGCGATGAGATCGATTTCCAGCAGCCGCCGGATGTCAGCCACGGAAAATGCGTCGAGCGGCCGGCGATCGCGCTGCCCGACATTGTTGACCAGGATGTCGAGCCGACCCGGACTGGCTGCGAGCGCGGCGAAGGCACGGGCCACGGCCGCTTCGTCGGCGATATCGAACGGCAACACCTCGGCGATTCCACCAAAGGCGGCGATCGCAGCGGCCGCCGCGTCAAGTGCCGTCCTGTCGCGGCCATTCAGCCACACCGCAGCCCCTTGCGCGGCCAGCCCCTTGGCGATCTCGAACCCCAACCCGCGCCCAGCCCCCGTCACCAGGGCGGTACGACCGCGGAGCGAAAAAATCTCTGTCGGCATCTCCGGCATCTCCCTATTCCCGCTTGGTGTCCCATGGTGACAGGGCGATCGGCAAGTGCCGACTCCGATGAAAATCCGCGCGCCGTGCAGGACCACCTGGTCGCGCGTCGAGGTCGCGGCCGAACTGCCGAGCGCGCCCGGAGCCCAATGAATACTGCCGCGGACGATACGGCAACTGATTCGGCGATTCCCTCCGTCCCCGATGGTGCGAACGGCCCCGATGCGGGTTCCTTCCGGGGCGATGTATTAACGCCTCCTCGGCATGCCGCGAACCGGGAGCCGTCATAACGTGACGAATTGCACAACTTACCGGTTCTCGATCCAGAGGGGACGGGCCACTGGCGGCTGCAAGAGCCGGAGGATGGTTTCAATAGTTTCTAGGGTGCTTGGATGAGCGCCGCTCGTGTCAC
>JAXDMU010000386.1:0-2820 GCA_034665905.1 Aliidongia sp.
CGTCTGCTCGGTCTTGCCACCGCCGTTCCGCCGCATATCCTATATCAGACCCGGGTCCGGGCCGAAGCGGCCGGCTTTTTCGGTCCGGTCGGCGCGCACCTCCTACCGGTTTTCGATAATGCCGGTATCGAGAAGCGGCATTCCGCCATGCCGATCGAATGGTATCTGGAGTCACATGGCTGGGCCGAGCGCAATGACGCCTATCTCGCCACGGCGCTGCCGTTGGTCGAGGAGGCGGCGCTGGCCGCTCTCGCCCAGGCGAAACTCGGCCCCGAGGATATCGATGCGATCGTGACCGTTTCGACTTCGGGCGTCGCCACGCCCAGCCTGGATGCGCGGCTGATGGCGCGGCTGCCGTTCCGACGGCATGTCGTGCGCTTGCCGATCTTCGGGCTTGGCTGCGCCGGCGGTGTGCTCGGCCTGTCGCGCGCGACCGCTCTGGCGCGGGCCGAACCCGGCAGCCGGGTGCTGCTGGTGGTGGTTGAGCTTAGCTCCCTCTCGTTCCGCAAGGCGGACAGCAGCAAGAGCAATATCGTTGCCACGGCGTTGTTCGCGGATGGGGCCGCCGCCGCCATTGTCTCCACCCGCGGCGATGGCCCCGCCCTCGGCCCTTCCGGCGAGCATTGCTGGCCCGACACGCTCGACATCATGGGCTGGGATATCGCCGATGACGGCATGAAAGCGATTTTCTCACGCGACATTCCAAGCCTGATACGCCGTGAACTCCGGGGCGTCGTCGATGGGTTTCTCGGGCGACAGGGGCTGAGTTTCACCGACTTCGATAGTTTTGCCTGCCACCCCGGCGGCATGAAAGTGATCGCCGCGCTGGAAGACGTGTTCGAACGTCCGGCCGGCAGCATGATCGAGACGCGCGAGGTGCTTCGGCAGTACGGCAATATGTCGGCGGCGACCGTGCTCTTCGTGCTGAAGGCGATGCTTGAGGCCGATGCACGCCGACGCCTGTTGCTGGTCTCCATGGGTCCGGGCTTCAGCGTCGCCTTTCAGGTGCTCGACAACCGGTGACTATTCTCTGGATCACGCTGGCGCTGGTCGCCGCACAACGGTTGGGCGAACTGGTCTATGCCGCGCGCAATACGCGCCGCCTGCTGGCACGCGGCGCGGTCGAGATCGGGCGCAACCATTATCCGCTGTTCATCCTGCTGCATGGCGGCTGGCTGGTCGCCATGGCCATGCTGATCCCGGCATCTGCCGCGCCGTCATGGCCACTGCTCGCCTTGTTCCTGCTGCTTCAGGCCGGGCGGCTCTGGGTGGTGGCGACACTTGGCCCCTATTGGACGACCCGCATCATCACGCTGCCGGCCGCCCCTCTGGTGGCGCGCGGCCCGTACCGGTTCGTGCGCCACCCGAACTATCTCGTGGTGACCGGCGAGATCGCGGTTCTGCCGCTGGCCTTCGGGGCCTGGCAGATCGCGCTGGTGTTTTCGGTGCTGAATGCGCTGCTGCTGTTCTGGCGCATTCGGATCGAGAATGGCGTCCTGGCGACACGGGCCCGCGGCGCAGGGCTGACCCCGCTAGCCTGATCGGCCGATCAGCTCGATTCCACCCGCGCCGGCCACGATGATATCGGTGGCGAGACCGATAAACAGCCCGCTTTCGACCACCCCGGTCAATTGCTTGATCCCGGCTTCCAGGCCGGCCGGATCGGCGATGGCGCCGAAAGCGCAATCGACCACGTAATTGCCGCCATCGGTCACGAACGGTGCGCCGGCCGCATCGCGCCGCAGGCGGGGCGCGCCGCCAAGCGCGACCAGACGGCGTGCGGTCGCCTGCCAGCCGAATTGCACGGTCTCGACCGGCACCGGACAGCGTGTGCCAAAGGCGCCCGCGAGCTTCGACTCATCGACGATCACGACCATCCGCTTCGAGGCGGCGGCGACGATCTTCTCGCGCAGCAGCGCTCCGCCCAGCCCCTTGACCAGATCGAGGCGGACCCGATCGACCGCATCGGCTCCGTCGATCGTCAGATCGACCGTCTCATGATCGGCGAAATCCACCAGCGGGATGCCGAGCCGGCGGGCCTGGCTCGCCGTCGCCTCCGAGGTCGGGATCGCCACGACCTTCAGGCCCGACGCGACCCGCCGACCGATCGCATCGACCGCGAGGGCGGCGGTCGAGCCGGTGCCGAGGCCGAGCACCATGCCGTCCTCGACGAATTCGACCGCCTTCTCGGCGGCGATCCGTTTCAACTCCGCAGCATTCATCATGCAATCTCCCCTCGGCGCATTGGGTTCAGACCTGAACGGCAGGCCGCAGGCCGCGGATCGCCGCGGCGTAATCACTGGTTCCATAGACCGCGGCACCGGCGACCAGCGCATCGGCTCCGGCGGCGATGACCAAAGGTGCGGTCTCGGCATTGATCCCGCCATCGACCTCGATCCGCGTGTCGAGCCCGCGCTCGTTGCAGGATTGGCGCAGGCGGCGGATCTTGGGCAGGATCTCGGGGATGAATTTCTGGCCGCCGAAGCCGGGATTGACCGACATGACCAGGATTACGTCACAGAGCGGCAGCACGTAATCCAGCATCTCGGGCGGGGTCGCCGGATTGAGCACGGCACCGGCCTTCTTGCCCAGATCGCGGATCTGGCTCAGCACGCGGTGCAGATGGGTGGTGGCGCTCGGCTCGGCATGGACCAGAATGTGATCGGCGCCAGCCTTGGCGAAATCGGCAACATATTTTTCCGGCTCGACGATCATCAGATGGACATCGACCGGCTTCGCCGTGGCCCGCCGCACCGCGGCAACCACGAGCGGGCCGATCGTGATGTTGGGCACGAAGCGGCCATCCATGACATCGACATG
>JAXDMU010000387.1:0-5536 GCA_034665905.1 Aliidongia sp.
GCGGTGGCTGGCGGCGAGACCGCCGGCATTCCGTTCGCGGCCTGGATCGCCGAGCGCATGGCGCTGCCGATGCTTTACATCCGCAAGCAGCCCAAGGGTTTTGGCCGCATGGCGCAGATCGAGGGCGAGTTCAAGGAAGGCGACCGCGTCCTGCTGGTCGAGGATCTGGCGTCCGAAGGCACCTCCAAGCTCAATTTCGTCCAGGCCGTGCGCGAGGCCGGCGGCACCATCGCCCATACGTTCGTCGTGTTCCATTACGGCATCTTCCCGTCGAGCATCACGACATTGCGCGAGGCCGGCATCGCGTTGCATGCGCTGGCGACCTGGCATGACGTGCTCGAACTGGCGCAAAGCCGCGGCAGCTTTACGCCAGCACAGTACCGGGCGATCAAATCCTTCCTCGAAGCCCCCGATGGCTGGGTTCCGCCCGCGATGTGAGCCGGCCGCTTCATGCAGATCAACCTGATCAATCTCGATCGCAGTCCGGAACGTCTGGCCGACTTCACGCGGCTCAATGGCTTTTTGCCGCAAATCCGGCGCGTTCCGGCGATCGACGGCCGGGCGGTCGATCGACCTGCGTTGATCGCCGCCGGCATTCTCGCGCCCGATCTGGCCTGGACGCCCGGTGCGATCGGCAACGGGCTGTCGCATCTGGCGCTCTGGGATGAGGCGATCGCGACGCAGAGACCGGTCACGCTCTGCGAGGATGATGTCGTCTTCAACCGGCATTTCGTCCCCGCGGCGCGCGCGATGCTGCATGCGCTGCCGGCCGGCTGGGATCTGATGCTCTGGGGCTGGAACTTCGATGTTTATTGCGCTTTCGAACTGGTCCGCGGTGCCGGAGCCTGCATCGCGCATCTCGACCAGAACAGCCTGGCGCAGGGCTTGGCCGTGTTTCAGGCTCAGCGCTTCACGCCGCAGCCGTTTCGGCTGATTCGTGCCTTCGCTCAGCCTTGCTATACGATTTCGCCGCGCGGGGCCGCACTGCTGAAACAATCATGCTTGCCGTTCCGCAACGCCCAGGTGGCGCTGCCCGAAGTCAACGGAAGCGTTCTCGCCCAGGATCTCGGTGTTTTGGTGCCCGGCGCCTATCCGGCGATGAATGCGTATCTGTGCTTTCCGCCACTGGCCGCCACCCCGAACGATCCGGCGCTCTCGACGGTCCTGCCATCGGCTGCCGGGTGATCAGCCGCGGCCGACGAACGGCATGTTGGTCGCCATCACAGTCATGAACTGGACATTCGCCTCAAGCGGCAGGCGCGCCATATAGAGCACAGCATCCGCGACATGGCGCACATCCATGCGCGGTTCGGACACGATCGTGCCGTTGGGCTGCGGCACGCCTTTGGTCATCGGTTCGGTCATCGGCGTGGCGGCATTGCCGATATCGATCTGGCCGCAGGCGATATCGAAAGCACGCCCGTCGAGCGAGGTCGATTTCGTGAGCCCGGTGATCGCATGCTTGGTCGCGGTATAGGGGGCGGAATTCGGGCGCGGCACATGGGCGGAAATCGAGCCGTTATTGATGATTCGGCCGCCACGCGGGTTTTGCGTCTTCATCAGCCGAACCGCTTCTTGCGTACAGAGAAAAGCCCCGGTCAGGTTGGTGTCGATCACCCGGCGCCATTGCTCGTAGCTCAATTCCTCGATCGGCACCGGCGGCGTTCCGGTGCCGGCATTGTTGAACAGAAGATCGAGGCGGCCATAGGTTTCGCGCAGGCGCTGAAACAACGCGCGCACCGAGGCGGGATCGCCGACGTCGGCCGGCACGGACAGAACCGGCCGGCCGCCGATTTCGGCGGCGGTCGCGGCGAGCGTTTCGGCACGGCGCCCGGCCAGCACCACGGCATAGCCGGCCTGCGACAAGGCCAGCGCCACGGCACGGCCGATGCCGCTGCCGGCGCCGGTCACGAGTGCTACCGGATTTTGTTGTTCCATGGCTTGGTACCCTCCCTCCACTGCCGCGGGCGAGCCGCCGCGTTCGGCTGTGGCGGCTTTGCTCCGGTTGCGGTATCCTGCCCGCCATGGACGACCCTTACAAGATCCTCGGCGTCGAGCGCAACGCCAGCGAAGCCGAAATCCGGACCGCCTATCGCCGGTTGGCGAAGCAGCATCATCCCGATCTCAATCCCGGCAAGTCGGAAGCGGAAGAACGGTTCAAGCGGATTTCCGCGGCCTACACCCTGCTGTCCGACACCGAAAAGCGCGGCCGCTTCGATCGCGGCGAAATCGATGGCGGCGGCAACGAACGACCGCCCGAACGTCCCTTCTACCGCAGCTATGGCGATACTGCCGGCCGCAGCAAATATCGCGCCGAGGAGGCGTTCGGGCCGGATGATTGGGACAGTATTTTCGGCCAAGCCTTTGGCGAAAGAATGACGCGCGGCAAATCCCGCGGCAGCGATGTCCGCTATGCTCTGACTGTCGATTTTCTCGAAGCGGCGAACGGCGCCAAGCGCCGGCTGAACCTGCCGGATGGCCGGACACTTGATGTCGCCGTCCCGCCCGGGCTGCAAGACGGCCAAGTGCTGCGCCTGCGCGGCCAGGGCATGGCCGGCATGAGCCAGGGACCGGCGGGCGATGCGCTGATCGAGGTTCATGTGGCACCGCACCCTTATTTTCGGCGTGACGGCAAGGATGTCATCCTCGATCTGCCGGTCAGCCTCAGCGAAGCAGTGCTGGGCGCGCGAGTCGAAGTGCCGACCATCCGGGGCAGCGTCTACCTGACGATCCCGCCCCATTCCAACACCGGTACCCGATTGCGCCTCAAGGAGCGCGGCATCGCCGGAGGCCATCAATATGTCGATCTGAAGCTGGTGCTGGCGCCTGAGCCGGAACCGGAACTGACAGCCTTTCTCGAACGCTGGACACCGAAGCACCCGTTCGAGCCGCGCAAGGCCATGCAGCCATGATTCCTGCCGACGCCGTAACCGCCCTGTTCGAAGATCTGGAACTGGTCGAATTGACCAGTTGGGTCGAGCGAAGCTGGGTGGTGCCGGAACCGGGTGCGGATGGCGGTTGGCTGTTTCATGCCATCGATGTCGCGCGCGTGCGGCTGATCTACGATCTGCGGCGCGACATGGCGGTGGCCGAGGATACCGTGCCGCTCGTCCTGTCGCTGCTCGACCAGATCTACGAATTGCGTGCCCAGCTTAAATCGGTGGCGCGTGCGGTTGACGCCCTGCCCGAGACGGTGCGGGCCCAGATCCTGGCGGCGTTGGATGCGCCGCCCGGCGAGTGATTCGCGCCGCTTTTACGCTTGCTCGATCGCTCCGGTGGCGAGCTGTGTCCCGACGGCGCCAAGCATGATTTCATAGGCGCGGTTGACGATATCATCCAGCGACGGTGTCCGGGCGAACATGCGCTTGGCCTCGGCCAGGAACTCTTCGCGCTTGGGAAATTGCGGCAAATCCCACGTGAGGGGCAATCCGCCGGCGAGCGCTGCGCGCAACGCGGGAAGCTCCGCCTCATGCAGGGTTGCGGCGATGGCCGCAGCGATCCGTTCATAGCTGAAGCGCGCCGCCAATTGCTCGGCCGCGCGATGGATCACCCGCGCGCTCAGGCGCTGCTCGTTGCGCAGTACGCGCTCGGGCGGGAGTTTCAGATCCCAGACGATGCCGCACCAGCTAAGGATCTTCAGAAGATAAAAGGTCGGGTCGAACTCCCACCATTTGAAGCCCTGCCGGACGCTGCTTTGGTAGGCATGGTGATTATTGTGCCACCCTTCGCCCATGGTGACGAGTGCCAGGAGCCAGTTGTTGCGGGAATCATCCCCGGTCACGTAGCGTTTTTTGCCGCGGACATGGGCCAGCGAGTTGATGCAGAAGGTCGCGTGATAGAGGAGCACGGTACTCCAGACAAACCCGACCACCAGCCCGGACCAGCCGCCGATCACGAAGCACAGGATCGCCAGGACGATCGATGGGATCTGTTCGAAGCGGTGCAGCCACATCAGCTCAGGAAAGCGCGCCAGATCTCCCACGCGCGCCAGATCGGTCCCATCGTGCTTGCGGGCAAAGATCCAGCCGACATGGCTGTAGGCGAAGCCTTTCTGGCCGGGCGAATGCACGTCGTTGGGCGTGTCGGCAAACAGATGATGATGCCGGTGGTGGGCGGCCCACCACAGCACGCTCTTCTGCGTCGTACTCTGGGCGAGGCAAGCCAGGAGGAACTGGAATGCGCGGCTGGTCGAATAGGCACGGTGCGAGAAATAGCGGTGATACCCCCCGCAGATCGCGAACATGCGCAGGCCATAGAACGTCAGGCCGATCGCCACCGCCTGAAGCGTGACGCCCGACCAGATCGCCGCGAAGCAGCCGATATGGAACAGGATGAACGGAATGGCCGAAGGGTAGACGATGTCGTCATGCTCGCGGTCGAGCCCGGCGTCGGGGAACATGTCAGTGCTTCGGTCCTCTTGTCATCAGGTTTTCCGGGCCTCGCGGCGCGTGTGTCGATCGGCGGTGCGTACTGTCGCGATACGATCGGCAAATGCCGCAACATGTCAACGGCATTTCCCCATTGCATAGGGTATCGGGCTAAAAAGTCGTAAATTTCAAAGGCCGTGATCGTCGAGGCCGCCGTCATGCCCATGAGCGAGGAAACCGGCATGAACCGCGCCGGGCAGCCTTGACGCGGATGACGGCACCCCGTCGTTTGTGTTACCTCCAGCTCAACTTCCGTCGTTTTTGAGAAAGCCCGCGACATGATCGATGCCCATAGCCTGGATCTGCTGTTCCGCACGGCGCGCACGCATAATGGATGGCAATCGAAGCCCGTTCCCGAAAGCCTGCTGCGCGAGATCTTCGACCTGGCGAAGATGGGGCCGACCAGCGCCAATTGTAGCCCAATGCGCCTTGTCTTCGTCGCGACACAAGAGGGCAAGGCGCGGCTGAAGCCGGCGCTCTCGCCCGGCAATCTCGAAAAGACCATGGCGGCGCCGGTCACGGCAATCATCGCCAACGACACGCAGTTCTATGAGGAACTGCCGCGGCTCTTCCCCCACGCCGATGCGAAAGCCTGGTTCGTCGGGAACGACGCGCTGATTACGGCAACGGCGACACGCAATGGCACGCTGCAAGGCGCCTATCTCATGCTGGCGGCCCGCGCCCTCGGCCTCGATTGCGGGCCGATGTCGGGCTTCGACGGTGCCAAGGTCGATGCCGAATTCTTCCCGGACGGACGGTTCAAGACGAATTTCCTGTGCAATCTCGGCTATGGCGATCCGACGAAGCTGTTCGACCGCAGCCCGCGTTTCGCCTTCGACGAAGTCTGCAAGCTCGCCTGAACGAAGATTGGTCGGGCGCGAGGATCAGCGGCCTTGCGTTCCGCCCATCATCGGCATTGCCAGGACCGTGTCGCTCAGGACCGGAAAGCGGCGCGGCTGGAACAATTGATAGTGCCACCATTCATTGCGATAGAAATCCCACCCTGCCGCGCTCATCAGGCCGAGCAGCAGCAGCCGGTTGCGCTGGGCATCCGGCGCGATCTCGGTATTGCCGTGGTGCGACAGCGGCGTGAAAGCGTCGAATCCGGT
>JAXDMU010000388.1:0-7712 GCA_034665905.1 Aliidongia sp.
TCTCGATCGACCTCAAAGCCGACGAGGTGGCGGTGCATGCGCTGGCGGCGTATTTCGGTGTGCCGGCCCGGTTCTTTCCGGCCGCGCGGCTGATCGAGGAAACGCCCCGGTTGGCGACGCCGTCCGACGCGGTGTTCCGGGAGACCGCCTGTTGGGGGGTTGCCGAAGGGGCCGCCCTTGCGGCCGCCGGCCCTGAAGCGCGCCTTGTTCAGCCCAAGATGAAATCCGTCCGCGCGACCGCCGCCCTTGCCGAAGCGCCGAGGCCCCTTGATGGCGCCGCGATCGGTCGGAAGCGCGGGCGCCTGACCGTGGTCGGGATCGGTCCCGGTTCGGCCGAATGGCGCACGCCGGAAGTCAGCGCGGTGCTGGCCGGGGCCGATCACTGGGTCGGCTACGGGCTTTATCTCGATCTGCTCAGCAAATTGGCCGAGGGCAAGATCTTGCACGAGACCGGTCTTGGTGACGAGACCGGCCGTGCCCGCCGCGCGCTCGATCTTGCGGCCGGCGGTGAGAATGTCGCGCTGATTTCTTCGGGCGATGCCGGGATCTATGGGTTGGCGACTTTGGTGTTCGAACTGCTCGACCGCGAGGGTCGGCCGGAATGGCGGCGCATCGAGCTTGCGGTGGCACCCGGTCTTTCCGCCCTGCAAGCCGCGGCGGCGCGGGCCGGGGCACCGCTCGGCCATGATTTCTGCGCGATTTCGCTCTCCGACCTGCTGACGCCCTGGACGTCGATCGAAACGCGGCTCAAGGCGGCGGCTGCGGCCGATTTCGTCGTAGCGCTCTATAATCCGCGCTCGCAGCGTCGGCGCGATCAACTCGTGGCGGCGAAGGCGATCTTTCTGTCGCATCGCCCGCCCGAGACACCGGTGCTGCTGGCACGCAATCTGGGGCGGGCGGACGAGGCGGTGACGATCGTCGGTCTGGCTGAGTTCGATCCAGAGGCGGTCGATATGCTGACCCTGGTGCTGATTGGCGCCTCCTCGACGCGGCGCGTGACGGGTGCGCGCTGGATCTACACGCCGCGCGGCTATGCGGGAAAAACGCCATGATCGTCCATTTTATCGGCGCCGGGCCGGGAGCACCCGACCTGATCACGGTGCGCGGCCTGCGTCTGATCGAAGCCTGCCCGGTCTGTCTCTATGCCGGTTCGCTGGTCCCGGCCGAGATCGTCGCCGCGGCACCGGCCGGTGCGCGGGTAATCGATACGGCACCGCTGCATCTTGACGAGATCATCGCGGAAATCGCGGCGGCGGCGGCGGCGGGCCATGATGTCGCCCGCGTGCATTCCGGCGATCCGTCGCTGTACGGCGCCATCGCCGAGCAGATCCGCCGGCTCGATGCGCTCGGCATCGCCTGGGACATCACGCCCGGCGTGCCGGCCTTCGCGGCGGCCGCGGCGGCGCTCGGCACCGAACTGACGCTGCCCGAGATTTCGCAGACCGTGATCCTGACCCGGACATCGGTGCGCGCTTCCGCCATGCCGAACCGCGAGGATCTGGCGACATTGGGCGCAAGCGGCGCGACGCTGGCGATTCACCTCTCGGTCAACAATCTGGCGAGGGTGGTGCGTGATCTGGTGCCGCTCTACGGCGCCGATTGCCCGGTCGTCGTGGCCTATCGGGTGAGCTGGCCCGACCAACAATTCCTGCGCGGCACGCTCGGCACCATCCGGGCCGCGGTCAAGGAAGCGGGCTTCACCCGTACCGCGCTGATCCTGGTCGGCCGCGTGCTGGGCGAGGCGGGTTTCGCCGACAGCCGGCTTTATGCCGCGGATCACCATCATGTATTGAGGCCGCGGGAGCCTGTTGGTCATTTGTGAACATAAATAGTTGACGTTGCCAGTGTCGATGCATAGAGGTAAATTTTGCAACGAAGGATTCCATTTTTTGAACTTTTAGTTTAGTATGCCGGTCATAGCGAATGATAGGCTGCGCAATGTCTCTCGTCTTGGTGGTCGATGACGATCTCGCCATGCAAGCATTGATGGCACGGCTGGTGGAAACCGCCGGGCATCAGGCGGTGGTTGCTGGAGATTGCGATCAAGGGCTACAGCTTTTTGTCAGTTTGTCGCCCGATCTGGTGGTGACGGATCTGTCGATGCCCGACGGCGAAGGCAGCGCACTGATCGATGAAATCCGACGCAAAGCACCTGGCACCAAGATTCTTGCCGTATCGGGCCGGTTGGTCGAGACCGACTCCGATCCATGGGCGGCAAGGCGGTCGCTCAATGTCGATGCGGTGCTGGGCAAGCCCTTCAGGGTGCGGGAGTTCTGCGATGCGGTGGCGGGGTTGCTGGTGTCGCAGCCGACTATAAGTTCCTGAGCACCCATGCAGCCGCCGCTTCGGCATTTTCCACGATTTGTCCATCCGGTACTTTCGGCCGCCGGACCATGATTACCGGCAGATCGGCCTCGCGCACCGCGATCAGCTTCGCCTCCGTGGCGGCACCACCGCTTGCCTTGGTGACGAGCACCGTAATTCGATGATCCCGCAGCAATTGCCGTTCGTCTTCGAGCGTGAACGGTCCCCGGCGCAGAATGATGTCATGCGGACCGAGATCAAGCGGGTCGGCGGGGTGGGAAATCAGACGGATTAGTTTCCACACCGCATCGAGCCCCGAAAAGGCCGATAATTCCTGAACGCCCACGGTGAGGAACGCCCGGCCGCCCGATCGAGCCAGCGCCTGAGCGGCGCTCGCCATATCATCGACCTCAATCCATTGATCGCGGGGGTCGCGATGCCAGGGCGGACGTTGCAGGTGCAGAAGGGGCAGCCGGCGCTCGGCACAGGCGTTGGTGGCGTTGGCTGAGATCGTCGCGGCAAACGGGTGCGTTGCGTCGACGACCAGATCGACGGCGTTTTCCGCGAGCCAGCGGGAAAGTCCCACCGCTCCACCGAAGCCGCCGACGCGGATGGTGCCCGGAAGTGCCACGGGATGCCCGGTTCGACCGGCCAGCGAGTTGGTGATGCGCAAGCGGCCATCGAGGATGGCGGCCAGAGCCGCAGCGTCCGCCGTGCCGCCCAAAATCAGCAAATGTGGCCGGTCTTTCATGGTCCGTCTAGGGTCAGCAGCGTGCCGTCCCGGTCGAAGATCGCGACTTCGATCGCGGTCTGCCCGGCCAGAGTTGCCAGCGCCACGTCGCGCGCTTGGGTGGCGATGCGTCTTGTGAGGGCATCGGCGAAATGCGAACCGAGGCCGCGGGCGAGGCTCAGCACCTCGCCGGCTCCGGCGGCGGCTTCCGCTTCGGCGACCGCCTCGGGCGGCGCACCCAGATCGGCCAACAGGCGCGCCAGGGCCCCGGTTTCGACCCGGCTGCGGCTCGAATGCAGATCGAGATGGCCGGCAGCGAGTTTCGCGAATTTGGCGAAGCCGCCGGCCAGCGTCAGTTTCGCCACCGGATGCGTCTTCAGATATTTCAGCGTGCCGCCGACGAAATCACCCATATCGAGCAACGCCTGATCGGAAAGTCCGTAGAACTCACGCACCGCGGCCTCGGACACCGAGCCGGTGGCGGCGGCCAGATGCTCGATTCCAGCGGCGCGGGCGACATCGATACCGCGATGGATCGAATGGATCCACGAGGCGCAGGAATAGGGCACCACGATGCCGGTGGTGCCGAGCACCGAAAGCCCACCAAGGATGCCGAGCCGGGCGTTCAGTGTCTTCGCGGCGAGATCGGCGCCGCCGGGGATCGAGACGGTCACGATCAGATCGGGTGGCGACGGGCCATCGGCCTCGGCCGCCGCATCCGCCAGCGCCCAGCCGATATAGCGCCGTGGGCCGGGATTGATCGCCGGCTCGCCCGGTGCCAGGGCGAGGCCCGGCCGCGTTACCGTGCCGACGCCCGTACCGGCGCGAAACATCAGGCCGGCACCCGGCTCGCCTCGCTCGATCCGGGTCAGAATTAGCGCGCCGTGGGTCACGTCGGGATCGTCGCCGGCATCCTTGACGATGCCGGCCTCGGCCCAGCCCTCGCCCTGGCTTCGGTGCGTAATCGGAAAACGGGGCGCATCGCCCTTGGGCAGGCGGATCGTCACATGCGACGGAAAGCTTCCGGTCAGCAATGCCTGGTAGGCTGCGCCCGCCGCGGCGGCGGCACAGGCGCCGGTCGTCCAGCCGCGGCGCAATTCGCCCTCGGGCTTGCGCGTCATGACGGATCGACAGGTGAAAAGAGCCGCGCCATGGAACACTCGGCACCCATCGCGGGCTACTTTACGACGACGACAAACGGTACCGTGTGAAGCGTGCGTCCGCCGAGGAACTGTACCCAAAGCTTGTATTGTCCGGCGGGAAGGGTCGGGACATGCAGGGTCAGATCCGCCGGTACCGGCTGGTCGTCGTCGTCAGCCATCGCCGTCTCGGCACCGTCATGCTTTGCCATGTCCGGCCCGGTCATCTCGATCAGCGGATGGACATGCGCATACTTCATCGATTCGGCGCCGATCAGCACCACGTGGGCGCCGACGCCCAGATAGGCGTGCAGATCCTGGGCCGGCTTGCCGTGTTCAGCGATATGCAGGGCCACCGACGCCGGTTGGCCGGCGATCAGGTCGAGCCGGTCGAAGCTCACGGTGTAAAGCCCGGATCGGGCGGTGGTTTCGGGCGTGCCCAGCGGGCGCGAGATCAGCGGCGTGACCGGCTCGTCGCCCACGGTGAGATCGAAGCGCAGTACCTGTTGGCCGATCGTCTTGGGGGCGGCATCGACGAAGATATGGTAGAGGCCCGGTGCCGGAAACATCATGCGGACTTGCCCATGGCCGTCGATGACATGGGCGACGTGATGGTGAATGAACACGCTCAGATCGTCGCTGATCGCGATGACATGCATCTGGCGGTTCAATTCGGTATCGTAACGTTTCAGCGCGTTCTTTTCGGCGATGCGATGCAGGCTGATATCGAGCTTTAGATCGGTCGGTGTCGCGGCTGGCGTGGCCGTCAACTCACCCGCGACCTGTGGCGTTCCGTTGATGAGGGCGAAGACACCTTCGACAGTGGTCGCGGCCAAAGCCGGCATCGCGGGGGAGAATGCCCAGGCCGCGACAACGAAGGCGGCCAGATATCGCCATACCCGAATTCGAGCCATCAAATTATGCACCAAATTCCGCTCCGCCTCGTGCTTGCCGAATTACGCGGTATCCTGACACGAATGGCGGCAGGATGGAATTCAAGCCTCCTCGCATCATAAAAGAAAATGGCGCCGGCAATATCGCTGCCGGCGCCATGTATTTGTCCAGGGGCCGATCAGGCGGCCGCGTAAATTCCGGCGGCTTTGACACCCTGATCGACATAAGCCTCGAACTGGCGGAAATTACCTTCGAAGCGCTTGGCGACGCCGCGCGCCGCCTCGTCATAGGCGGACGGATCGGCCCAGGCACTGCGGGCATTGAGCACGTCGGCCGGCACATCGGGGCAGAGTTCCGGAATACTGAGGCCGAAATGATTGTCCGACCGCATCGCCACCTCGGCCAGTTTGCCGTCGAGCGCGGCACGGACCATGGCGCGGGTATAGGCGATCCGAATGCGCTCGCCCACGCCATAGGCGCCGCCTGACCAGCCGGTATTGACCAGCCAGCACTTCGCCTTGTGCTTGGCGATACGCTCGCCCAGCATTTTGGCGTAGACCGACGGATGGCGCGGCATGAAGGGAGCACCGAAGCAGGTCGAGAAGGTGGCTTGCGGCGCCGACCCCAGCCCCTTTTCGGTGCCGGCGACGCGTGCTGTATAGCCCGACAGGAAATGATACATCGCCTGATCGGCCGACAGCCGGCTGATCGGCGGCAGCACGCCGAAGGCGTCGGCGGTCAACATGATCACCGTGTCGGGATGCGAAGCCATGCCGGTTTCGCTGACGTTCGGGATGAAATCGAGCGGATAGCAGGCGCGGGTATTCTCGGTCAGGCTGCCATTGTCGAGATCGGCGATCCGGCTGTGCGGGTCGAGAATGACGTTTTCCAGCACCGTGCCGAAACGGCGCGTGGTGTCCCAGATCTCAGGCTCGGCCTGCTTCGACAGCTTGATGACCTTGGCATAGCAGCCGCCTTCGAAATTGAAGATGCCGCGATCGGACCAGCCATGTTCGTCGTCGCCAATCAGCGTGCGCGAACCGTCGGCCGAAAGGGTGGTCTTGCCAGTGCCCGACAGGCCGAAGAAGATCGCCGAGCGGCCGTTCGGGCCGATATTGGCCGAACAATGCATCGGCATCACGTCGCGATCGGGCAGCAGGTAGTTGAGCACGCCGAAGACCGATTTCTTGATCTCGCCGGCGTAGGAAGTGCCGCCGATCAGGACGAGCCGCTTGTGCATGTTGACCAGGATGAAGGTCTCGGAGCGAAGCCCGTCGAATTCCGGCATCGCCACCAGGCCGGGCGCCTGGAGGATGGTGAGGCCAGCCTCGAAACCTTCGAGTTCGGCCGGGCGCGGCCGGATGAACATGTTGCGGGCGAACAGCGAATGCCAAGCCTGCTCGGTGACGACGCGTACCGGCAGCCGGTACGCCGGATCCGCTCCGGCGAAGACGTCGGCGACATAGGCGTGGCGCTGCTGGAAATAGGCCAGCATACGCTGATGGACCTGATCGAACACCGCTTCGGAAACCGGGATATTGACGTCGCCCCAGGCGATCCCGGCTTCGCTCGAAGCCTCACGGACGATGTATTTGTCCTTGGGCGAGCGGCCGGTATGCTGGCCGGTGATGGCGACGAAGGCGCCGCCTGCCGCGATCTGACCCTCGCCGTTGCGAATTGCGTGCTCATAGAGCGCGGGCACGGACAAATTTCGATGGATGGCCGACAAGTTTACCAGCCCATGACCCAGCGCTGCTTCCTGCGACGCGCCGGATTGTACCCGTTGGTGCTGCACGTAGTTCTCCCCCATATGGCGCAGGTGCCCCAATTACAAGCCCAGTGCGGTGCGTGCGCCCCGCGATGGCTGTTACGCCAACGTGCCATCATGGCGCCCGAAGTGCAATGATCAGGACGCGGCCGCAATCCCGTCCTTGCGACCCTCCCTCCGCCAACGCATATCCGGGATGAGAGTTCCACAAGGTGAGACCCTGTTACGAGCGCCCGCGCATAGCGCGTCGAGCCCGCTCGACCGGATTATCGTACATGTTGGTTTGGACGAACCGTGTTATTGGGCCGCTTGGTGCTGAAGTGCCATGATCGGCGCCACCCCAGCCGTCATTGCGTCCAGAACCGGGTTTTCCGGCTGAGTCATCAATCGCAAATGGGCCCGGCCGCGGCTTGTCCGGGATTTCATGGTGCCGACCTTGGTGCCGGAATGCCGCGCCGCTTCGATATAGCTCATGTCGAACACGCCGAGCAGCAGGACAGCTTGGCGTTCGCGAACCGGGAGCGTCTCCACCAGCCGCAAACTTTCTTTCAGGGCGACCGAATGAAACTGGTTGGGCGACGTGATACCGGTGCCCATCGCCGTATAGTCGCGAGCATAGTTACGCCGATAGTTCGCCTTGCGGTTCTGATTGATGAAAGTATTGCGTAAGATCGCGAACAACCAGGCCCGTAGGTCGGTGTTCGGCGTATAGAGGCATGCCCGGTCGAGTGCGCGGGTGATGCAGTCCTGTACCAAATCCTCGGCCTGATCGGTGGCTCGGACGAGGAATCGCGCATAGCGCAGCAGCGCGGGCATGTGCTCGAGGATTTCCGGCCCAAGATCGTAATCGGTTGTGAAGGTCATGATGGCTCCCGGG
>JAXDMU010000389.1:0-5183 GCA_034665905.1 Aliidongia sp.
GCTCGGCCGCGGCCGGTGCCAGATCCGGGAAACCTCGATTGAAGTTCTCACCGGTATTGAACTCGTAGCGGCCGAGATGCGTGTCGTCGATCACCTGGCCCAGGCCGATCGGATTGGCCGCCGGAACCAGCACGATCTCGCCTGTAATGCAGCCCTGCCGGTCCGCCTCGTCCAACAGGCCGATCAGGTGCTGGGCCACCAGCATCGGCGGAATCTCGCCGGCATGCAGGGCCGCCTGAAGGTAAATCTTGGGCGACGCGCCCGGATTACCCCAGCGATGCAGCTTCAAATGCCGGATCGTGCCGGGGGTTTGCTGGGGCAGCGGCAGAGTCAGAATGGTTTTCATCGGCATCGTCCAGAAAAAATTGTCGGGGTTCAGGCTGCCTCGGCGGGATCGCACCGTCACAATGCAATAAGGCTCGCCAATCGGGATGTCGTTGGTCCGGTCGTGGTCGAGGTCAAGTTCGATCGCCTATCGATAGTTAGGGCAAGCTACTGCCGCCGGCACGGGCGAACAAGCCTGCGTGCGTTCCGGAGCAGGGCAATCATGCTACGACACCACCGAGCGCCGGATTGCTGCCGCGCGCTCCTCCACGCTCCCGGCTCCAAGCACACGATCTCGAAGCCGAGCTTGCTTATCGCCGTCTTCCCGGCACCAGGGGCGCCGGTCAGGATAAATCTTCTCATGCGGCAAACCGGGAGCGGGAGATGGTGGACTTGAGAGCGGCCCGCCGATGGCGTCAAGCGCGCCGAGTTGGCGAATGACGAAGCACTACTTGGAAAATTATGGTGCCGCCTAGGTGACTCGAACACCTGACCCTCGCATTACGAATGCGATGCTCTACCAGCTGAGCTAAGGCGGCATATCGATCCCAAACCGGCGTGGCGCCGGGGATCGTGAAGCGGGGCGGACCATGCCAGAAGCCGGCGGCGGGTGCAACACTCGGAATGCGCCGGGGAGATTTGCGCTTAACCGGGGTTGGGGTTGAGGGTGAGCGCCGGGGCATCGGCCGGCGGCAGGCCGTGCGCCGGGTCGAGCCGGCGGGCACTGCGGTTGGGCACGCGCCAGACCAAGGTGTCGAAGCCGTGACAGGTCGGGCAAAGCGGCTCCCAGACCGGACATTCCGCGCCACAGGCGGTGCAGACCCAGAGCGGCACTTCCAGCGCGCGCTGAGCCCGGTCGAGCCAGAGACGGGCGGCGGCGGCGTCGGTTCGCTCGCTCTGCTCCAGTTCGGCCATCAACTGGCACAGATGCTTCGTCCAGGGGCCTTCACCGTCGGCGCCGGCCGACTCCAGATGCCGGCGTGCCTCGCCCCAGAGCCGGGCGGAAATCGCCATGGCGGCGACGGCCATATGCCCCTCGGCATCGTCCGGGCGCGCTGCTGTCAGACGCTCGACCCGCTTCAGCCGGGCCGCGGCCGGCTCGGTGGCGAGCAACAATCCATAGGCCTCGGCGATGGCGGGATGGGCCTCATGCTGCCATGCCCGCTCCAGGATGCCCAGCCCCTTGCTCAGCTTATCGGCATCGCGCAGCAGCCGGGCGTAATGGATCGCGGCCGGCGCGAAAGCCGGTTCCAGCCCATGGGCCTGCGCGGCATAGGACAGGGCATTGCGGGCCTGCCCCTGTACCGCGGCCGTGCGGCTGTGCGCGAGCAGCAGCGTGGCTTGATAATGCCGCCCCTGCCCCGGCGTCACGGCGCCGCGCTTGACGGCTTCCTTGAGGGTCGTGGCGGCGGCCGGCCAATCGGCCGCGCGCGTCTCCAGCGCCAACTGGCTCTGCAACACCCAGGCGGTTCCCGGTTTCAGGCGCTTGGCGCGCTCGGTCAGGGCCAGCGCCTCGATGTCGTCGCCGGCCTTGAGCGCCTGGACGATCAGGCCCCGCACGCCCAGAAATTCGGTCGAAGGGTGCTCGAGCATGCCGCTGAATTCGAGCTTGGCGGCGGCTTCGTCACCACGCATCAATGCCGCCTGCGCCGAGAGCAGCCGGGCGAGCGGCGGTTCTTCGAGCCGGCTTTTCCGGAACAGCGATTCCGCACGCAGGCGCGCCTTGTCGGCGGTTTTGGCATCGCCGGCCGCAAGCGCAACCAAACCATCGGTCAGCAGGCGATAGCCTTGCAGCTTTTGCCGATCGCGCCGAGCACGGACGATCCGGCTGGGCGCGCCCAGCACCCGGCCCGCCAGCCAGAGCAAGGACCACAGCACAAGCGAGACGATGATGACGGCAAGCAACAGCAGCGCGAACGGCAGATCGACGCGCCAGCCGAGCCAGACCATCGAAACCGTGCCGGGCTGATCGGCGAAAAACACGGTGATCGCCACGAGAGCCGCGATCACGATCAACCCCGGCACGAGGCGGATCATTCGGCCGCTCCGGCGGCGGGTGTCGCCAGACGCCGAACCGCCGCGGTTTCGAGCGCCAGCGCCGCCTGCTCGCACGCCAGCCGCGCCTGGGCGTCATCGAGCCAGGATTTGACCGCACCGGCTTGCGCGCCATCGAGCGCATGCAGGATCTGCACAGCGCCGGCCAGATCGCCCGCGGCCAAGACCCGCTGGGCATTGGCGACGAGATGATCGGGAGTGGGCGGGCCGTCCGCCCCGGCACCGTCATCGACCCGGCGAACCGTCACCAGCCGGCCCATTTTATCGGTCACGCGATCCCACAGGCCGGCATCGGCGGCCAGCGGGGCCGGCCGGGCGAGCTTGGCCGGCAGATCGGCCAGTTCCGCCATCAGCCGCGCCCGGCCCGGCACACCGGTCTTGGCATGGCTTTCCAGCACCGCGAGCGGGCCGGCGAGATCGGCATCCTCGGGTGCCACGGCGCGGATCACCGCCACAGGCGCGTCGAACGGGCCGGACCCGGCAAGTGCATCGCGGATCTGACCGGCGGCCAGGACCAGCGTCCGGTCGTCGCGGATCGCCGTCGCCTTTTGATTGACCCGCGCCTCGATCGGGGTCAGGCGATCGCTCAATTGCGCCAGCGCGGCGGCCAGCCGGCGGGTCTCGGCGGTCAGATCCTGCACGACCTGCGGATCGGTGGCCGGGCGTGTCGCCAGCATGTCGAGTTTCGGGCCGAGTTCGGCCATCTGGGTTTGCAGCGCCGTGACCGATCCCTTGGGCGCGGCCGACGCGGTCTCGACCCGAATGCCGTCGAGCGCGGCCTCCAGCCGGTCGAGCCGCTGTGTTAGCGCGTCGGGCGTCGCGTCCGGCTCCGCCGAAGCGGGTTCGGCCGGAACCGGTGCGACCGGTTCGGCAGAACGCTCGATTGTCGGGGCGGGCGTGGGCACGGCCGGCGGCGGACTCGGCCGCTCGGGGGCTCGCTGCCACATCGGCTCGACCAGGGACAGCCATTGCGGCGCGGTTGCCGCCGCCCCGGCCGCCAGCAGCAGCAGCGCCGCCACGCCGGCCCAACTCCGGCCGCGGCGCGGAACGGAAGCGGCCACCGGCCGTGCCGCACCAGCCGATCCGAGGGCGAAGCCCGACCCGGCGGCTGCGTCCTTGCGAACGCCGATGATCCTGAGCAGGCTCGCCTGGGTCGGTTCCGCCGCGATATGGATGCCGACCAGCCGCAGCGGCGCCAATGCATCCGCCACCGCGCGCGACAGGCACCAGGCTTGCAGCCGCCGTGCTCGCTCGCCCAGCCCGGCGGCGGCGATCAGTTCGGCGAAATGCCTGGCGGTGCGCGGCGAGAACAGCAGGACGCCGTCCAGCGTCCCGTTCTCGATCGCCGTTCTGGTCGGCGGGGCAAGTTCCGTGGTCGAAATCGCGTCATAAAGTGCTACATGCCGCACCGTGAAGCCTTGAGCACCCAGGGTTTCCGCCAGATTGCCCGCCTGGACGGTACCGCTGACATGAAGCAGGGCACCATCTTCCGGCTTGCACCGGGCGGCAGCCAGCACGGCCAGCGCCTCGACATCGCCATCGGCGCTTTCGATTTGGCTAAATCCGGCGATGCGAGCGGCCTCGGCGGTACGATCGCCCACAACATAAACCGCGACATCGCGGCGCTCGCAAAGCGCCGCAAAGGCGCGCACGCCGTTGGCGCTCGTAAAGAGCACGCCGTTGACGCCGTCGAGCGAGGGGGGCTCGGCGGCGTTCGGGCGTATCTCCAGCATCGGATCGATCAGAACTTCGTGGCCCTGTGCCTCGAGCAACGCCGCGAGTGCGGCCGAATCGGCGGCGGGGCGCGTGACCAGCAGCTTCATCGGGCGGGTTCTTCCGATACCGGAATGTCGAAAAATCCGGCCCCGGCGCGGCGGCGCAGTTCGTCGCCGGCATCGCGTCCCATGACAAGGCCGTCCGTGGCCGCACCGAACCGTTCCGCTTCATGCCGCTCGCTGCCGTCGGGCCGCACGATCATCGCCCGCAGCCGCAAGCCGCCATCCGCCTGAAACTCGGCCAAAGCGGCGATCGGCGTCCGGCACGACCCATCCAGCACGGCCAGCAAAGCTCGCTCGGCAGTCACGCGCAGGGCGGTCGGCGCATCATTGAGGGCGGCCATATAGCGTTCGACCCGCGTGTCGGCGGTGCGCCGCTCAAGACCGATCGCGCCCTGCGCCACCGCCGGCAGCATCTCCTCGGGCGACAACACCGTACCGATCCGGTCGGCATAGCCCAGCCGTTTCATGCCGGCGACGGCGAGCAGCGTGGCATCGACCACGCCATCGGCCAGTTTCCGCAGTCGCGTCTGGACATTGCCGCGGAACGGCACGACGCGCAGATCGGGCCGATCGAACAGAATCTGCGCCTGACGGCGCAGCGACGCGGTGCCGATCACTGAACCGGGCGGCAGGGCGGCGAGCCCGGCGCCACTCTTTGCGAAGAACGCGTCGCGCGGATCCTCGCGCGGCAGAAAGCAATCGACGATCAGCCCGTCGGGCTGGATCGTCGGCACATCCTTCATGGAATGCACAGCAAGATCGACGACATTGTCGAGCAGCGCCTGTTCGATTTCCTTGGTGAAAAGACCCTTGCCGCCGACCGCCGCGAGCGTGCGGTCGAGGATCGCGTCGCCCGTGGTGTTGATCACGACGATCGCGATCGCGTCGGGGGCCGCCAACTCGGTGAAAGCGGCAGCGAGTCGATCGCGTACCTCATGCGCCTGGGCGAGTGCCAATGGGCTGCCGCGGGTGCCGATGCGCAAGAGCGGGGGGGATATGGTTGTCATCATAATCTCCTGTTTATCG
>JAXDMU010000390.1:0-4220 GCA_034665905.1 Aliidongia sp.
AGGTTGTCGAATTCCTGCTCTATGTGCTGTGGGATTGCGGCCTCAAGGTCGGCCACGCCACGCGCTCGATCGACGACTCGTTGCGCCAGGCGCTGACCGACATCACGATCCGCACCGCCTTGCTGGAGGCCCGGTCGATCACCGGCGATCCGGCACCGTTCCAGTCGTTGCAGCAGCGTTTCGCCGCCGAGATCATCGAGGGCAGCGCCATCGCCTTCGTCGATGCCAAGCTGGCCGAGCGCGACCAGCGCCATCACCGGCTGGGCGACAGCCGCTACGTGCTGGAGCCGAACATCAAGGAGGGCAAGGGCGGCTTGCGCGATCTGCACGGGCTGCTGTGGATCGCCAAATATCTGTTCCGCGTCGGCAGTGTCGAATCGCTGGTCGCTCGCGGCGTGCTGTCGGCCGAAGAGGCGCATCGCTTCAACCGCGACCAGAATTTCCTGTGGACGCTGCGCTGCCACCTGCATTACCTGGCCGGGCGGCCGGAAGAACGGCTGACCTTCGACGTGCAGGCCGAGATCGGCCGGCGCATGGGCTATACCGATCATGCCGGTGCCCGCGGCGTCGAGCGCTTCATGAAGCATTACTTCCTGATCGCCAAGGATGTCGGCGATCTGACCCGGATCTTCATCGCAGCGCTGGAAGCCGAGCAAAAGCGCAAGCCGACCTCGCTGTGGCGGCGCCTGCTGCCCAGCGCCTCGAATCGCAAGATCGAGGGCTTCAAGATCGATGGCGGAAGGCTGGCGCTGGCCAATGATCACGCCTTCGCCGACGATCCGGTCAATCTGATCCGCCTGTTCCATGTGGCGCAGAGCAACCGGCTCTACATCCATCCCCAGGCGCTCCGGCGGGCGACGCAATCGCTGAAGCTGATCGACGGCACGCTGCGCGCCGATCCCGAGGCCAACCGGCTGTTCCTGGAAATCCTGACCTCGCGCCTCGACCCCGAAACCGCACTCCGGCGGATGAACGAGGCCGGCGTGATCGGCCGTTTCATCCCGGATTTCGGCCGGGTCGTGGCTCAGATGCAATATGACATGTACCATGTTTACACGGTGGACGAGCACACCATCTTCGCCATCGGCATGCTGGCCAAGATGGAATCAGGTGAGCTGAAGGCGGAATTGCCGCTGATTTCCTCGCTGATCGACAGCGTCGCCTCGCGCGCGGCACTTTACGTCGCCGTGCTGCTGCACGACATCGCCAAGGGAAGGCGCGGCGATCATTCCGAGCTGGGCGCCAAGATCGCCTTGAAGCTCGGGCCGCGGCTCGGCCTGACCGCGGAAGAAACCGAAACCGTGTCGTGGCTCGTACTGCATCATCTCGATATGAGCCGCACCGCCTTCAAACGCGACATCGACGATCCCCAGACCGTGCAGGATTTCGTCGCCACCGTGCAATCGCCCGAGCGGCTGAAGCTGCTGCTGTGCCTGACCGCGGCCGATATCCGCGCGGTCGGCCCGCAAGTCTGGAACGGCTGGAAAGGCGGGCTGCTGCGCGAGCTTTATGCGCGGTCGCAGGAGATGATGTCCGGCACGGTCGTGGTCGATGCCCGCGACGTCCGCATCGCCAAGGTCCAGGCCGAGATGCGCGCCCTGCTGCCGGAATATAGTGACGCGGAGTTCGACGCGATCATCCAGCGCGGCTATCCCTTCTATTGGCTGTCGCATGACCCGGCGGCGCTGGCGCGCCACGCCCGGCTGATGCATCAGGCCGATCGCAATAACGACGCGCTGACCGTGGTCAACCGGATCGATTCCTACCGTTCGGTCACCGAAATCATCGTCTATACCGCCGACCATCCCGGCCTGTTCTCGCAGATCGCCGGGGCGCTTTCGGTCGCCGGCGCCAGGATCGTCGATGCCCGCATCGTCACCATGGCGAACGGCATGGCGCTCGACACCTTCTGGATCCAGGACCCGGGCGGCGGCGCCTTCGAGCGCGGCGACAAACTCGCCAAGCTCGCCGTCGTGCTGGAGAACGTGCTGTGCGGCCAGCTCGATCCCCATATCGAGCTGAAGCGCGGGGCGCCCTATCCCAGCCGGATGCGGGTCTTCACTGTGCCGCCGCGCGTGCTGTTCGACAACAAGGCGAGCGCCAGCCATACCGTGGTCGAGGTGAATGGCCGCGACCGGCCGGCGCTGCTGTTCGATCTGACCCGCGCGCTGACCGCGCTCGGCACCCAGATCGCCGGCGCCAAGATCGCAACTTACGGCGAAAAAGTCGTGGACGTCTTCTTCGTCAAAGACGTGTTCGGCCTCAAGATCGACCGCGAGACCAAGCTGACCGAGATCCGCAAATCGCTGTTCCGCGTGCTGGAAGACAGCGAAACACCGGACGAGGCGGCCCGGCTGAAGGCGGTGGGGTAACGGCCGGCTTCAGGTCAGCGCCGCGGCGACGGCGCTGCCGCACGCCTCGGTGTCGGCCGTGCCGCCCAGATCGCGGGTGCGCAAGCCCGGTTCGGTCAGCACGGTTTCGATCGCCCGGACGATGGCGCGGCCGGCTTCAGGCTCGCCCAGATGCTCCAGCATCATGGCGCCGGACCAGATCTGGCCGATCGGATTGGCGATGCCCTGGCCGGCGATGTCCGGGGCGGAGCCATGCACCGGCTCGAACAGCGAGGGGAATTTGCGCTCGGGATTGATGTTGGCCGAGGGCGCGATGCCGATCGTGCCGGTGCAGGCCGGGCCGAGATCCGACAGGATGTCGCCGAACAGGTTCGAGCCGACCACGACATCGAACCAGTCCGGATGCAGCACGAAATGCGCGGTCAGGATATCGATATGGTACTTGTCCCACCGCACCTCGGGGAAATTCGCCGCCATCGCCGCCACGCGCTCGTCCCAATAGGGCATGGTGATCGAGATGCCGTTGGATTTGGTCGCCGCGGTCAGATGCTTTTTGCCGCGCCGCGCAGCCAGATCGAAGGCAAAACGCAGGATGCGATCGACACCGATCCGGGTCATGACGGTTTCCTGGAGGACGATCTCGCGCTCGGTGCCGGGGAACATCCGGCCGCCGATCGAGGAATATTCGCCCTCGGTATTCTCGCGCACGACATAGAAATCGATATCACCCGGCACGCGGCCGGCCAGCGGGCAGGGGACGCCCGGCATCAGCCGCACCGGGCGAAGATTGACATATTGGTCGAACTCGCGCCGGAACTGGATGAGCGAGCCCCAGAGCGAGACGTGATCGGGCACGCCGTCCGGCCAGCCGACCGCACCGAAGAAAATCGCGTCATGCCCGCCGATCCGGTCTTTCCAATCATCGGGCATCATCTGCCCATGACGCCGGTAATAATCGAAGCTGGCGAAATCGAAATGATCGAACGCCAGTTCGAAGCCGTACCGGCTCGCCGCCGCCTGGAGCACCTTCACCCCTTGCGGCACGACCTCCGTACCGATGCCGTCTCCGGGAATGACGGCGATGCGGTAGCGGTGTTTGGACATGGTCATTCTCCCGAAACTGAAACCGGCACGCGAGGCTATTCGGCCACATCGCGCATGACCTTAATCAGCGCCGCCTTGCCCTCGAAGCCGATTCCCGGCAAGTCTGGCATGAGAATATGCCCGTCTTCGACCCGAACCGAATCGGGAAAGCCGCCATAGGGCTGGAACAGATCCGGGTAGCTTTCATTGCCGCCGAGACCAAGGCCGGCTGCGATGTTGAGCGACATCTGATGCCCGCCATGGGGAATGCAGCGCCGCGGCGACCAGCCGTGGCCGGCCAGCACGTCGAGCGTGCGGCGGTACTCGACCAACCCATAGGACAGGGCGCAATCGAATTGCAGCCAGTCGCGATCCGGCCGCAGGCTGCCATGGCGCAGCAGGTTTCTGGCGTCCTGATGCGAGAACAGATTCTCGCCGGTCGCCATCGGTCCCGGATAGAATTCCGCCAGAGCCGCCTGAAGGGCGAAATCCAGCGGATCGCCCGGCTCCTCGTACCAGAACAGCGGATAGTCGCGCAGCATCTTGGCGTAGGCGATGGCGGTTTCCAGATCGAAGCGGCCATTGGCATCGACCGCGAGCCGGGCTTCGGCACCGATCTCCGCCAGCACCGCCTCGATCCGCCCGCGATCCTCGGCGAGCGACGCCCCGCCGATCTTCATCTTGACGACGTTGTAGCCGCGGTCGAGATAGCTGCGCATCTCCCCCCGCAAGGCATCGAGCCCCTTGCCCGGATAGTAATAGCCGCCGGCGGCATAGACGAAGACG
>JAXDMU010000391.1:0-2631 GCA_034665905.1 Aliidongia sp.
TGCGGGGTCCACTCGGTCAGGATGAACGGGCCGTTGCTGACGATGTTGCCGGGACGGACCCATTGCGCGCCAAAGGCCTCGATCGTCTTGCGATGGACGGGCAGGCTGAGAATCGTGAGCTGGGCCAGCAAGGACGGCACCGGGTTGCGTAAATTGATGATCAGCGTCTGCGCATCGGGTGCCTCGACGCCCAGCCGGGTCAAATCCGTTTCCCGCCCGGCGATGATGTCCTCGGCATTGACGATCATTTCCGCGCTATGGGGATAGGATGTCGCGGTCGCCGGATCGACCCGCCGGCGGAACGCATAGAGAAAATCCTCGGAATTCAGCGGGTCGCCGTTCGACCATTGGGCATCAGGGCGAAGGTGAAAGATCCAGCGCAGGCCATCCGGCGATGTTTCCCAGGATGTCGCGATCCCCGGAACCACCGTCCCGTCGCTGCCGTAAGCGGTCAGGCCCTCGAACAGATCGAGACCGATATGTCGCGCCAGTGCCCCGATCGCCTTAGTGGGATCAAGGGTCTCGGGCTCGCCGCCCCCGGCGCACCGCAAACTCCCGCTCGCCCGGGCGCCCTCGTTCGGACTCATTAAAAGACCTACGGCGTTCACACATTTCTCCAACATAGACCACGACACTCAACGACATTCGTCATGGACGGGCTTGTCCCGGCTACCCACGTTGGGAAGCTTGATGCGGTTCCTTCAGGCAAATGCGGCGGCGGCCCGACGTGGGTCCCTGGGACGAGCCCGGGGATGACGGAAAAAGGGAAACCGACAGGAAATACCACAGTGAAATGTGTGAACGCCGTACCCCCGAAAGGCTCGCCCTACAATCCCTTCGCCACCGCCAGAAACTCCCGGATCGTCCCGGCATTCTTGATGCCCGGACTATCCTCCACCCCCGAGGAGACATCGACCATCGGGGCCTGGGTCGTCCGCACCGCGTCGCGCAGATTGCCGGCATTGAGCCCGCCCGAGAGCATCCACGGCACCGGCCAGCTTCGCCCGGCCAGCAGGCGCCAGTCGAACGGGAGGCCGTTGCCGCCCGGCAGGGCGTCGGGCCGGGGTGGGGGTTTGGCGTCGAACAACAGCAGATCGACCGCGCCGATCCAACTTTCGGCGCGGGCCACATCCTCGGCCGTGGCGATGCTGATCGCCTTCATCACCGGTCGGCGAAAGCGTTCGCGCAAGGCGGCACAGCGTTCCGGTGGCTCGTTGCCGTGCAGTTGCAGCAAATCGAGCGGGACGGACTTCAGCAGCGCATCAAGCAATCCGTCATCGGGATCGACGAACAGGCCGCAGCGCCGGATGGTGCGGGGCACCAGCCGGACGAGATCGGCCGCCCGGTCGGCCGTCACATGGCGCGGGCTTTTGGGATAGAACACGAAACCGATATAATCCGCACCGCCCGCGACTGCGGCCTCGATCGTCTCCGGGGTCGAAAGGCCGCAGATCTTGACGGAAAGGCTCATAACCCCAGCCCCGCGGCGATGGCGCGCGCGGCTTGGGCCGGGTCGGTTGCCGCGGTGATCGGACGGCCGATGACCAGATGCGTGGCGCCGGCCGCCATCGCTTCCGGCGGTGTCATGACCCGCTTCTGATCGCCAGTCGCGGTCCCGCCGGGGCGGATGCCGGGGACGATCAGCATAAAATCCGGTCCGCATGCGGCCCGCAGGGCCGCAACCTCATGGGCCGAAGAGACCACGCCGTCGAAGCCGCATTCCTGGGCCAAGGCGGCGAGGCGCACAGCCTGATTGCGTACCGGCCCGCGCTGCCCGACCGCCTCGACATCGCTATCATCGAAGCTGGTCAGCACAGTGATGCCGATGAGGCGCATGCCCTGGCCGGAGTCCGATGCGGCCCCGCGCGCGGCCTTCATCATGGCGGCACCACCCGACGCGTGGATCGTCAGCAGATCGGCGCCAAGCGGTGCCACCGCCCGCACCGCGCCCGCCACTGTGTTGGGAATGTCGTGGAGTTTCAGATCAAGGAACAACCGGTGTCCCGCGGTCACGGCCCGGATACCGACCGGCCCGGTCGCACAGAAATACTCCAGGCCGAGCTTGATCCCGCCGACATGGGGTGCGGTCGCCGCGATCAGGGCCGCGGCGCGGCCGGTGTCGGTCGTATCGATCGCGACGAAGACGGGGTTGATCATGCGGTTTCTCCTGCGGCCCAAAGGGTGATGTCGCCGGCTTCGCCGCTGTCGATCGCGCCCGCCACGGCACTGCCCAGCAGCGGGCCGAATTTGAAGCCATGGCCCGAGCACGGGCTCATGACCCAACCGGCGATGCCCAGCGGTTCGACGATGAAGCGTTCGTTCGGCTCGACAGTATAGAAGCAGGTCTTGAGGCTGGCGATCTGGTATCGATCGCCCTGATGCAGCCGGGACCGGCACGAATCGAGCAGGGACTCCGCCTCGTCCGCGCCGGCCTCGCGCGCCAGATCCGGATCGCTACCCAGGACGAAGCGATGATCGCCGAATTTGAGTCCGGTCCCGGCGACCGGCGGCACTGCGTAAAAGCCCGATTCGGCATCGATATCGAGCAGCATCGGCATATCGCGCCATGCCGCCGCGAACGAAACCGGCGGCTCGACATAAGCCAGGATCTGGCGCGATGGCGTCACGCGG
>JAXDMU010000392.1:0-5023 GCA_034665905.1 Aliidongia sp.
GCACCGCAATTGCGGCAAGTTGATCGTCGCGACGACCCGTGAAGAAACGTCGCGGCTGCAATCGATCAGGGCTCGCGCCGAAGCCAATGGGGTGCACGATCTGCAAGCGCTCTCTGGCGCGGCCGCCCGCGCGCTTGAGCCGGCGCTGAACTGCGACGCAGCCCTGCTATCGCCTTCCACCGGCATCATCGACAGCCACGCCTTTATGCTGTCGCTGCGCGGTGACGCCGAAGACGCGGGCGCCGCCTGCGCCTTTCATACCCCGTTGCTGCGCGCCAAAGCGACCGCCGCGGGAATCGAGATCGACGTCGGCGGCAGCGCGCCGATGAGCCTCGAATGCAGGCTTCTCATCAATGCCGCAGGGCTCAACGCCTCGGCGGTCGCGCGCAGCATCGATGGCATGCCGCTCGAGTTGATACCGCCGACCTATCTTGCAAAGGGAAACTATTTCAGTTGCGCCGCGCCGGCGCCGTTTTCACACCTGATTTATCCCGTGCCCGAGCCCGGCGGACTCGGCGTGCACCTCACCCTCGATATGGCAGGACAGGCCAGGTTCGGCCCCGATGTGGAATGGGTGGAGACCATCGATTACGCGGTCGATCCGGCGCGGGCGGAAAGATTTTATCCGGCCATCCGGCGATACTGGCCGGCACTGCCGGACGGCGCGCTGATGCCTAGCTATTCGGGGATTCGGCCCAAGATCGTGCCGCCCGCAGTAGCCGTGCAGGATTTCTTCATCCAGGGACCCCGGGACCATGGCGTCGACGGGCTGATCAATTTGTTCGGAATTGAATCGCCCGGGCTGACATCATCGCTGGCGATCGCAAATCATGTCAGCGAAATGACAAAGGCTTAGCTTAGTTTCGGGCTTAGTTTCGCCGCGCAACAACTTTTGCGCGACGAATGCCTTGCGCCCTCCGTCGGAGGACCGCGAAGTCCTCGGGAAAGCGGCCAGGGGCATCGGCTCTATTTGAATCAGAAGCGATGCTGTGGATTCTTGTTTTAACGCGTTTTCTTCACGCGAGCCGGCATCCACTTCGCTCGAACCGCTCTAATGCAGCGTTTCCGCTGTGGTCTGCCTCAACCGCTCGATCTCGTCTTTGACCATCAATTTCCGGCGCTTCAACTCGACAATTTCCAGGTCGTCCGTTGAAAGGTGCACGAGAGCTTCGTGCAATTCGTTTTCGAGAACTTTGTGTTTCCGCTCCAACTCAACGAGATGCGCCTGAATTGCCATACGAAACCTCCTCGGTAGATGAACCTCAGATCCGATCGCGATGCTTAAGTCTACACAAGTAACCGAATCTGTCGATATGGGGATGGAAAATGGCGCTCTCATATTTTGTCGGATGTCTGTAACGAATCGTGAGTCATTCCCCCTCCCCGGCGGACCGGATCCGAAGCCCGGCTCGACCTTTGAGGCATGCTCCAAAGAGCGAACTTCTGCTTCGAACCCCACGCAGGTGATCGGCTACCTGCCAAAGCGGGCTTCGAAAAAAAATATTATTATCCAATTGCTTATGGTAATTTCGGTATCAGCCAGGTGTTTTTGGCTGGCAAAGGCGGATTCCGCTTTAGCCGACCGCGCTCTCTTGGATGGGCCGGCAACCGACTCGCGCTTGCGAACCGGGCCGGCAGCGACGATATTGCTTTCACGGCTTCCGCAACCTTTCGCAATCTCATCGCGTTTTTCAGCTAACGTACACCATGACCGACGAAGATGAGCGCGAACTCGAAACCGAGCTCGCACGACTGCAGCAGGAGCACCGCGATCTGGATGCTGCGATCGATGCCCTGCATCAATCGCCCGCACCGGATTTGTTGCGTTTGCAACGGCTGAAGAAGCGCAAGCTGCAGCTGCGCGACCGCATCGCCTTCATCGAAGACCAGATCACGCCGGATATCATCGCTTAGAGCTCGTCAAGCCTGAGATGCTCCGATTGGCGTATCCGGCGATCGGGCATGACAAGAATCACATCGCCGCCGTCAACTCCCGAAGCACACCTGTCACCTGTACCGGACTGTAGGGTTTTGCCAAAAACCGGCCGCCTTCGGGCAGATCGGTTTCCCGCACATGTACCTGACCGGAAGTTGCGACAATCTTGATCGGGGGCCAACGGCCCCTTACGGCCCGGGCGAGTTTCAATCCGTCCATCGAGCCGGGCAGCTGAACATCGGTAAAAATCACCGCGATGTCCGAACGCGACTCCAGAATTTCGATCGCTTTATCGGCATCGGCGGCTTCGATAACCTCGTACCCGGCTGCGGCGATTATATCGACCGCGCCCATTCGCAACAGAAATTCGTCCTCGACGATCAGCACCGCCGGTCTTTTGGATGCTGAAAGACCCATGCGGCCTTCTCCTGCCAATGGGCACTAAGCGCCGAAGGTAGTTTTGGTTCCGACTATGGCTTGGCTGACCGGGAAGCGCGGCGCACGGCCTTTAACCCCGAGGGTGGGGCTCGAACTCCCCCCGCATCATCTTTCATGTCGCCGCTGTGCCTTGCGCACATACATCGCGCTGTCGGCTTCCGCCAGCGCGCGGCCGGCTTCCGCATGAGGGCCGAGAATCGCGACGCCGGCGGATGCACCCGCGCTGACGGTGCGGCCACGAAAGCTGAAGCTGAGGCGATCGACGGCTTGTTCGAGCGCCGCCGCTTTCGCCCTGGCATCGGTCTCACTAAGATTCCACAGCAGCAACGCGAACTCGTCGCCCCCCAACCGTCCGATCACGTCGGATGAGCGCACGTAACGATGCAGCACCGCCACCACGGCCTTGAGCACCTGGTCACCGGCGGCGTGCCCGAACGTGTCGTTGATCGGCTTCAGACGATCGACGTCGAGCACAATCAGCGCGCCACTGGCATGATAGCGTTTGATGTAGGCGATCGAGCGATCCAGCGCGCGCTCGAAGCCGCGCCGGTTGGGAATATCGAGCAGGAAATCGGTGTCCGCCAACGCCTGCAGCTCGTCGATCCGGCCCAGCGCCCGGGCCAGCTGGATCCTAAGCCGGCGAATGGTCAGTTTGGCTTCATGGGGCGGGTCCGGCAGCCGAGGCGAAGACAGGGCCGAAGACGCCGATAAGGCGCGCAGCGGCGCCGCCTGGCGCTCTGCCATGCCGCTTTTGCGGCGTTTGACGGCCCCTGGGGCGGTCCCCTTGATTTTCTTCTTCATGGGCATCCTTAAAATCCTTAAGGAGGCTTGCCGCGATTCACCAAGACAGGATAGTCCATTCCAGCCCCCTTGCCACGCCTTGCCGAACCTTGGGCCGATCTTATAATCCGGCCTATGTTTTTGGATTCCCGAAAAGAATTGTCCGCATGACCGCCGCCGTCGCCATCATCATGGGAAGCCAGTCGGACTGGGAGACCATGCGCCATGCCGCCGAAACCCTGGCCGCGCTCGGCGTTGCCTGCGAAACACGCATCGTCTCGGCGCATCGTACCCCGGACCGGCTGTTCGCCTTTGCCAAGGGCGCCAAGGCCGCCGGCTTCAAGATCATCATCGCCGGCGCCGGCGGCGCGGCGCACCTGCCGGGCATGACCGCATCCCTCACGGAACTTCCGGTCTTCGGCGTCCCGATTGAATCCAAGGCTTTGTCGGGGATCGATTCGCTCTATTCCATTGTCCAGATGCCGGCCGGGATTCCGGTCGGGACGCTGGCGATCGGCAAGCCAGGCGCCATCAACGCCGCGCTGCTCGCGACGAGCGTGCTCGCACTGAGCGATCCGGCTCTGTCCGGCAGGCTTATCGCCTGGCGCAAGTCGCAGACCGAGGCCGTCAGCGAGCGCCCGGAGGGATCGGCGTGACCGTCCCGCATCAGGTGGAGCTGAAGCCCGGCGACACCATCGGAATTCTCGGCGGCGGACAATTGGGCCGGATGCTGGCGATGGCGGCGGCGCGGCTTGGCTTGCGATGCCAGGTGTTTTCGCCCGACCCGGACGCGCCCGCGTTCGATGTCGTGCTGAACGCAACCTGTGCGGAATATGCCGATGTCGAGGCGCTGGAGCTGTTCGCCAATGACGTCGACGTCATTACCTACGAATTCGAGAACGTCCCGGCCGCGTCGGCGATGATCCTGGCGGCCAGACGCCCGGTGCTCCCCGACCGGAACATCCTGGAAACCACCCAGGATCGTCTCGTCGAAAAGGATTTCATCCGGCGTCTTGGCATCGGCACCGCCGATTACGCCGATGTGACGTCGGCTTCGGCCTTGCGGGCCGCGATCTCGCGAATCGGCCTTCCCGCCGTGATCAAGACCCGCCGTTTCGGTTATGACGGCAAGGGCCAGGCGATCATCCGCCAAGGCGACGATCCGGATCAGGTGTGGGAGAACCTCGGCACCAGATCCGCGATCCTCGAGGCCTTTATACCCTTCGAGCGCGAGATTTCGGTGATCGCCGCGCGCTCCGCCAGCGGCGATGTCGAATGTTTCGACGTCACCGAAAACGAACACAGCGATCACATCCTGAAAATCTCGCGCGCCCCGGCTGCGGTCTCGGAGATGTTGTCGGAACAGGCGCGCAGCATCGCGGAAAAGATCGCGCATGCGCTCAATTATGTCGGCGTTCTCGCGGTCGAGATGTTCGTGGTGCAGGCCGACGGCGGCGCGGAAATCTTGGTCAACGAGATTGCGCCGCGGGTACATAATTCCGGGCATTGGACGCTCGACGGCGCCTCGATCTCGCAATTCGAGCAGCACATCCGCGCTATTGCCGGCTGGCCGCTCGGCAAACCGGTCCGGCACGGCACGGTCACCATGACCAATCTGATCGGGGACGACATCAACAGCTACACGCAATGGCTGAGCGTGCCGGGCGCGACTGTCCACCTCTACGGCAAGGGTCCGCCGCGGCCGGGCCGGAAAATGGGGCATGTGACGCAGGTCGGAGCCACACCGCCGAAAATCGCCTGATCGCGGCCAAAACCGCCGAATTTGGCCGCGCGTCCCCGGCGTAATTACGTTTCGGCGATGGACATTCCGGCCTTTGTCTGGTACATCCGCGCGCTTGAGGTTAAGGG
>JAXDMU010000393.1:0-4052 GCA_034665905.1 Aliidongia sp.
GATCGGCGCGGTAGCGCAGAGCAAGATGGAAGAGGGGCGGGTGGAGGCGGGGGCCATGATTGATCGCGCCCAACGCACCGCAGCGGATCTGGGCGATCAAGCCTATCGTCAAGGCGAACAGGTCGTCCGCCGGGCCGCGGAAGAGGTCGGTGCCCGCCCTTGGACGGCGGCGTTCATGGTCGGGAGCGTCCTTCTGGCCGGGGCGTCCTACTACCTCCTGCACAGCACCCGCCGTCACTGATGCGGTGCCGTTGATCACCGCCGTTCCAGGGGCCGAGGTGCAACCCCCTGGGAACCGCGGTGTTGGATCACGGGCGGTTCGGATGTTCGATCCATCGCCCATGATCTCATCATCGCAGGAGTTTTCACATGCGCACCACGAGCGAGACCACGACGCGGAGCGGCCACACCCGCGTCATTACTGCGGCCAGAGTGCAGGGCACTTCGGTCACCAACCCGGAGCGCGAAAATCTCGGTTCTATCCGCGACGTGGTGCTCGACAAATATGAAGGCAAGGTTCGTTACGCCGTCCTCGAATTCGGCGGCTTCCTGGGCATGGGCACCAAGCTGTTCGCCTTGCCATGGGAGCTGCTGCATTACGACGAGAACGCCGATGCCTATGTCATCAAGGTCGCTAAGGAAATGCTGAAGGCCGCACCGGGCTTCGATTCCGACGATTGGCCGGACATGGGGGCGGTCGCTTTCGACACCGATTTGCGCCGGCATTACGGGTTGGCCATTCTCGCCTCGGGCCGGGATGCCGCGCTCCACTGATCTTTCGACTCATCGAGTAATTGTGTCGATGTACAGAGTTTCTCGATAATTCCCAGGCCGGATGGGGCTAATTTCCTGAAATGGATGAACAAAAAGCCCCGCCGTCTTAATGAGCCAAAAATCGGACATTTGATGGGGTGTTCAGTCCCCTCGAAGACCCAGGATCGGCGCGTCGAAACGGGGATGATTAGTGCCGATGGCTGTTGAACATTCAGTCGGTCTAGGCGTCACAATTCCGCCGCCGATCCTTTTTCATCCCGACGCCATTTTGACCTTTGGTCGAAATGTTTCTGAACGACATCCGGGGATCCCCATGTCCGATACCGATGATTTTATCGACGGCTTGCTGAAAAATCTTCCTCATCTGCGCGCCTTTGCCCGGATGATTGCCCGCGATCACGCGCTGGCTGAAGATCTTGTCCAGGACACCGTGATGCAGGCCTTGGCAAAGCGGTCCCAATTCCGACCCGGGACCAACCTCAAGGGTTGGCTAATTATAATATTGCGCAACCGTTTTTTCAACGAGATGCGCCGCAGCAGCCGGAAGTGCGAGATCAGCGTGGAACATCTGGGCGACATCGCCGAGATCAGTGGCGGCCAGGAAATCAACATCGAGATCCGGGATTTCAACCGGGCATTCCGCCAGTTGCCGCCGGCCCAGCGCGAGGCGTTGACGCTCGTCGGTGCCAGCGGCTTCTCCTATGAAGAAGCAGCGGAGATCGCCGGCTGTCCGATCGGCACGATGAAAAGCCGCGTGTCGCGGGCTCGCCTGGACCTTCAGGAGGCACTGAAAGGTGTCGTCAATGTCGTCGCCTGGAAGACGGCCAACACGCCGCAGGAGATTGCCCGACGGCGCCGGCTGGATGACTGCCGTGTCACGGCTTCAAGCGGCGGCCGGCACTGAAATCTCGATGTTACCGGTCTCATCCCATGCCGGATCGCACCGTGGAACGTCGCTGATCCCCAGACCGGCCGGATAGGTCGCGGGGGCGGCAGGCTCGCCAACTCAGCCGAGGTGTGACAGCAATTCCGGAATCGACGCGGCGAGGCGACGGCGCCAGTTGGGATGCTCGCCGACCGTTCCCGGCAGGTTGACCATTTGATCGCAAGCCAAAAGATCTTCCGCCTGAAACAGCATGAGGCGGGCCGGCGTGGCCGCAAGATAGCGATGTACCGCCGCGGTCAATGCCTCGTGGAACGCTGGCGGCCCCTGGGCCGGCAGCAGCGCTTCGGCCTCCACCGGTGAAAGCAGCTTCTCGCGGCGCAAGGCGGCCAGCAGGTTGCGCCGGTCTCGGTCGCGCTCGACTTCCTCGCGCTGGCGTGTGCCGGCCGCCGGGTACTGGCCGGCCGCGTCGCGCAGCCGGATATCGCTGCCGAGCCACCATGCCTTCAAAGGCGGCAAATCATGCGTCCCGGCCGATGCCGCGGCCATTTCGGGATAGGCTCGCGGTGCCCGGAAACGGCCGTCTCCGCGCCGTTCGAACGGCAGCACGCGGCACGACAGAATCCCGGCGCGGCGCATGATCGGGCGAAACCCGCGCGGTACCGTGCCCAGATCCTCGCCGACCACGAGGCAATGATGGCGTCGGCTTTCCAGCGCCAGAATGCGGACCAACTCGCGAAACGGGTAGCGGATATAGGCGCCTTGAGCGGGCGGCCTGCCTTCTGGGATGACATAGAGCTGCTTCAGCCCCATGACATGATCGATGCGCAGCCCCCCGGCATGGCGCATATTCGCCCGCAAAAGCGCAATGAACGAGGCATAGCCGTCCGATTTTAGCGATGCCGGGCTCAGGCCGGTCAACCCCCAATTCTGTCCCTGGCTGTTGAGCAAATCGGGCGGCGCGCCGACCGAAACGCCGGTCAGATAATGCGACGCATTGCCCCAATTATCGGCCCCGCCGGAATCGGTGCCGATCGCCAGATCGCGATAAAGTCCGATCGGCAGACCGTCCGCCGCGGTGGCCAGTTGCCGCTCTGCTTCCCATTGGAGATAGTGATGCTGCTCGATTTCGTCGCCGTGCTCGACCGCGAACTGTGCGACCTCCGGTCGGGCGGGATCGCGAAACGCCGCAGGCCAATCGCGCCAGTCCGGCCCATGATCCGCCGCGAGATGCGCCTGAAGCGCGTGAAACCGGGCGAAACGCTCCAGGACTTCGCCGCCCGCGGCCTGAAACTGTCGGAACGCACAGCCGCGCGCGCTGTCCTGTCCATTTAGATGTCTGCTTCGAAACGACCGCCACAAGACCTTGAAGGCCGCCATTTTCATCTTGGCGACCGCCGGGTAATCGATCAGTGGCGTTGATGACAAAGCGGCGAGCGCCCGCCGATTCGTTTCGTCCGCCACCCGCAAGGTTTCGGTTTCGGTGAAATCGGGGATCGCGGCGATATCGAGATAGAGCGGGTTGAGGAACAGCCGGCTCGATGGCGAGTAGGGGCTGATGCGTTCCGGCACGGCGGGAAAAAGTGCATGCAGCGGATTGACGCCGACGAGGGCGCCGCCTGCGGCCGCAACGCCAGCGCTGAGCGCCGCCAGATCGGTAAAATCGCCGATGCCCCATTGCCGTTCCGAGCGCAGCGAATAGAGTTGGATCGCGAGCCCCCAACGCCGCTCGCCGTGGACCGGCGGCAGGTGGCAGCACGCCGGTGTTGCGATCAGGCAGATCTCATCCGGCTCGCCGTGCTCGAAGCGCAGGCGGTGATAACCTTCGGGCAACGCGACCGGAAGCGTCACGGATGCCTCATCGGATCGGCTTCGGCCCCGATACCGGTCCCCGCTTTCCAGTTCCAGCGTCCAGTCGCCGGCATCGAAGCCGCGGGGCAGGGGCACGATGATCGCGCCGGCGTCGAGCACCAGCGCCTTGGGCAGACCGGCCTGCGCCCGGCGACAGGCTTTGAGAGTCGCGTGCGCCTCAGTTTCGCAGCCGGCCGGCAGGTCCATCGCGCCCAGCACAGCCGCGAGGGTTTCCGGTGAAACCTCGTGCCGCTGACCCCAGACATCGCGCCACCCCGTGGCGATGCCGGCATGGCGGGCCAGGCGGTGCAGCAACATGCGATAGTCGGTCATGGCGTGCGCGGAGCGTCGAGAAACGCGGCGACGAACCAGGGTGGCAGCGTCGCGCCACTCTGATGGCTGCGATAGATCGCCGTGCCGGTTTCCGCCGGATATCCCCCGGCCGGTCGATCGCCCAGATTGGCGATCAGCCGCAAATCCCGTCCGGCCAGTTGCCATCGAACCGCGAGGCCGCCCGCACCGAACCGCTCGACGCGCCCATAGG
>JAXDMU010000394.1:0-6013 GCA_034665905.1 Aliidongia sp.
AGCTTGACGCCGTGGAGCGTCGGATTGAAGAATCCGCGACCTGTGCCGCGATCCTTCAGCAGGCAACCGCCTGTCGAGGTGCATTGGACGGGTTCATCGCTGAAGTGATCGAAGATCATATTCTGGAGCATATGGTCGATCCGACGTTACCGTCCGACGACCCTCGTGCAATTGCCGCGGAAGAGCTGGTCGAAATCGTCCATTCCTATCTGACCTGATGCGGCAGGGCAGGGGCATTTACGTCAGCGCGATTTCCATTACCGGATCGGCGCTGATCCGCACAGAACGGCGCGGACGGCCTTCTTCGTCGATGAGTTCACCGTCGCGCAATCGCCGCAGCGTCGCCGCGAAGAAGTCGGCCGTGCTCGGACGGCCGGCGCCTTCGAGCCAGTTCTGCTCCTGAAACGCCTCGATGCCGGGCTGGCCCAGTTCGATCTCCCACAGGATGCCGAGCAGTGAGGCCATTTGCTCTTCGCGCTCGCGCGCCGGCCCGTCGAGCCGGCGCGCGGCGTCGGCGGTCGCGATCCGGCCGGTTTCCGGCCCGGCGCCCAGGCCGAAATCGGGCAGGGCGCGCCGTTCGGGGCTGGCCAATTGATAATGCGCCACTTCATGCAGCAGGACGGCCGGCTCGGATTCGGTGCGAACCGCGCCGCCGTCCCACGAAAAGGCGATCTGCGGCGCTTCCGGGATCGGCCGCATACCAAAGTCTCCGGCGAGCGCCACGGCGTCGCGATGCCAGCGCGCCGCATCGCCACCGAGCGCCGCGCGGCTGGCGGCGATGCGGCCGAAGACGCGCCGTTCCAGCCCGTCGGGCGCAAGTGCGGCCTCGAAGCGGGCGAGCGTTGCCGTCAGTTCGTCCGGGGTGAGCGGGGTCAGGATCATGGTCGCCTCTATACCGGATCGGCGGCGACATTCAAGAGATTCGCAGCTTTTGTTGTCCGGCGCCGGTTTTCGGCTTACATGTGCCGGGCAACCCCGATTCGAGATGTCCCATGACCGAGCAGCCCTTCTGGCGCGCCAAGACGCTGGCCGAGATGAATGACGCGGAGTGGGAATCACTCTGCGACGGCTGCGGCAAATGCTGCCTCGTCAAGCTTCAGGACGAAGACACCGGCACGATCCTGCACACCGATGTCGGCTGCTATCTGCTCGACACCCATGGCTGCCGCTGCCGGCGCTACAAGGACCGCCAGAAGCTGGTGCCGGATTGCATCAAGGTCACGCCTGGGAATATCGCCGATCTGGCCTTCATGCCGAGCACCTGCGCCTATCGGCTGCTGGCCGAGGGCGGCGAACTGCAATGGTGGCATCATCTGGTGTCCGGCCGGCGCGACACGATCCACAAGGCCGGCATGTCGGTGCGCCACCGCGTCATCTCCGAAGAGGAGGTGGAAGAGGAGGATCTGCCCAATCACATCGTGGATTGGTCGCGGTAGCCGAATAGAAAACGCCGCGGAGGTCTCCCTCCGCGGCGTCCCATCTTTCACAGGCTGACCGGACTTTTTAGAAGTCCATGTCGCCCATGCCGCCCATCCCGCCGTGGCCACCGCCCATCGGCGCGGATTTCTTCTCCGGCTTCTCGGCAATCATGGCTTCGGTGGTGATCAGCAGGCCCGCGATCGAGGCTGCGTCTTGCAGTGCGATGCGAACGACCTTGGTCGGATCGACGATGCCGGCCTTGATCAGGTCGGTAAACTCGCCCTTCTGGGCATCGTAGCCCCAGTTCTTGTCGGTCGAGTCCTGGAGCTTGCCGACGATGATCGAGCCATCGACGCCGGAATTCTCGGCGATCTGACGGACCGGCGCCTGCAATGCCTTCTTGACGATCTCGACGCCGACCCGCTGGTCGGGGTTCGTGAGCTTCAGATTGTCCAGCACCTTGACGGCGTGGAGCAGGGTGACGCCGCCGCCGGGGACGATGCCTTCTTCGACCGCCGCGCGGGTCGCGTGCATCGCGTCATCGACGCGATCCTTGCGCTCCTTGACTTCCACTTCGGTCGCACCGCCGACGCGGATCACCGCAACACCGCCGGCCAGCTTGGCCAGACGCTCTTGCAGCTTTTCCTTGTCGTAGTCCGAGGTGGTTTCCTCGATCTGGGCGCGGATCTGGGCCGTGCGGCCTTCGATCTCGGTCTTGCCGCCGGCGCCGTCGACGATCGTGGTGTCTTCCTTGGTGATGACGATCTTCTTGGCCTTGCCCAGCATCTCAAGCGTGACATTCTCAAGCTTGATGCCGAGGTCTTCGCTGATCAACTGGCCGTTGGTCAGGATCGCGATGTCTTCCAGCATCGCCTTGCGGCGATCGCCGAAGCCCGGCGCCTTGACGGCCGCGACCTTGAGGCCGCCGCGCAGCTTGTTGACGACGAGCGTGGCAAGCGCCTCGCCCTCGACGTCTTCCGCGATGATGACGAGCGGACGGCCCGACTGCACCACGGCTTCGAGCACCGGCAGCAGCGCTTGAAGGCCCGAGAGCTTCTTTTCGTGGATGAGAATGTAGGGATTTTCGAGATCCGCGATCATCTTCTCGGCATTGGTCACGAAATACGGCGAGAGATAGCCGCGATCGAACTGCATGCCTTCGACGACTTCAAGCTCGGTGTCGAGGCTCTTGGCCTCTTCGACCGTGATGACGCCCTCATTGCCGACCTTCTGCATCGCACGGGCGATGATCTCGCCGATTTCGACTTCGCCATTGGCCGAGATCGTGCCGACCTGGGCGATCTCTGCGTTGGTCGAAACCTTCTTCGAGCGGGACTGGACTTCCTTGACGACGGCTTCGACCGCGATGTCGATGCCGCGCTTCAGATCCATCGGGTTCATGCCCGCGGCCACTGCCTTGGAGCCTTCACGCACGATCGCCTGGGCCAGAACGCAGGCCGTGGTCGTGCCGTCGCCGGCCAGATCGTTGGTCTTGGAGGCGACTTCGCGCACCATCTGCGCGCCCATGTTCTCGAACTTGTCGGAAAGCTCGATTTCCTTGGCGACGGTGACACCGTCCTTGGTGATGCGCGGGGCGCCGAACGACTTGTCGATCACAACGTTGCGGCCCTTCGGACCCAGCGTGACCTTGACCGCGTTGGCCAGAATATCGACGCCGCGCAGCATGCGCTCGCGGGCGTCGGCGGAGAACTTGACGTCCTTAGCTGCCATTTTCGAAATTCCTTCTTGAACTCTAGGGGGTCGGATATCGCAGGCCGATCAGGCCTTGTTCTCGACGACGCCCATGATGTCCGATTCTTTCATGACGAGGTATTCGACGCTGTCGATCTTGACCTCGGTGCCGGACCATTTGCCGAACAGAATCCGATCGCCTTTTTTGACGTCGAGGGCGTGAACCTTGCCCTGTTCGTCGCGAGCGCCAGGGCCTACGGCGATCACTTCACCCTCTTGCGGCTTTTCCTTGGCCGTGTCGGGGATGATGATCCCACCCTTAGACTTCTCCTCCTGCTCGATGCGTCGAACGACGACGCGGTCATGCAATGGACGGAAATGCATTGATCGCTCCTTTGTGAAGCTCTATTAGGTTGTATATAACAGGAGTGGGCTGTTAGCACTCTCTCCCGATGAGTGCCAGGGAGATACGGCCGGCGGCACGCAATGTCAAGGGCTTCGCACGTCAAAGATTTTCGCTGAATCGGCGGCGCTCGCTATTTCCGGCGCCAGCCGGGCGGTGCGGCATCGTGGTAACCGGCGGCAAGTGGGCCGCCCAGCGGTGCCAGCAGCTCTTCGACCAGCCCCAGGATCTGGGCCGCGTGGCCGTGACGAAACAGCGCACCGAAGGCATGCTCGAAACGCAAGGCCAAGGCCGGATCGTGATGCTCGATCCGACGCGCCAGCGCCTTGCCGGTGCCCGACCATTGGCCGGCGGCGCGCAGAACGAGATCGCCCAGTTCCTGATAGAGCCGGGCCGCGACGGCGATGATCTCACCCGGCGTGCCGCCACCGCGCAGGTCCTCGGCCAGATCGGTGACGATGTAGCGGCGCCGGGCCCTCGCCTCGACATCGAGGGCGGGCGGTCCCAGCGCCAGCGCCGCCTCGGCCAGCGCCTTGCCGCGCGTCATGAGCGGGCCGGGCGGCGTGACCGCCACGCCCTCGGCGACCATCGCGGCCAGCGAACAGGTGGCGGCCGCCCGGTCGCGTTCGAAGAACCAGGCGAGCGTTTCCGGATCGTGGGCGAAGATCTCGACGGCGATGCCGTTGATCGACACGGTCTCGCGCCAGGCATTGCCCAGGCGTTCGAACAGCAGCACGAGATCCATATCGGAAGCGGGCGTCGCCGTGCCGCGCGCGACCGAGCCGGCGAGCAGGGCGGCGGCATGAGGAAAGCGGTCGCCGCAATAGCGCCGCGCCAGTTCCAGCGCCAGATCGAGGGAAAGCGGCATCGGCATCGGCGGCATCCCGGAAAAATGCAATCGCGGAAGTTTAGGCCGTTTTGGCCGCTTGTGGGGTGGAAAACGCGTGTTCCGATGCACTGGCGGGCTTGAGGCGGCGGAATAAGGGGCCTGAGTCGGGGGCGTTACGGCGCGCGAGTTCGATTCCGACGGCCGGTCAGCGGTCAGGCGGCGTGCGGCCTGACCTGGAGTTTGATGCCGAGCGCGCCCAGCACCTTCATGATGGTGCCGAGCTTGGGGTTTGCGTCGGGCGACAGCGCCTTATAGAGGCTGGCTCGGGTCAAGCCGGCAGCATGCGCGACTTCAGTCATTCCCTTGGCCCGGGCGATATCGCCGAGCACCGCGGCGAGCAGGGCCGGGTCGCCGTCCTCCAGGACGGCATCAAGATACGCTTCGACATCGGCGTCCGTCTTGAGGTGAACGGCCGGATCCCAGAGGATGGTCTCGGTTTTGCCCATGATGGCCTCCTAAAGTCCGGCGGCGAGCGCCAATGCCGCCGTGATGTCACGGTCCTGCGTTCGCTTGTCGCCACCCGCCAGCAGGATGATCACTTCGGCACAGCGCCGCACGAAATACAGCCGGTAGCCCGGACCATAGTCGATGCGCAATTCGCTTACTCCTTGCCCCACCGGCTTGACGTCACCGGGATTACCGAGCGAAAGCCGCCTGATTCGAATGTCGATCCGGACGCGAGCCTGACGATCAGCCAGATTGTCCAGCCAGTCGGCGAAAATGCGAGTCTGACGCATCTCGACCATAACAGATCTGTATCCTATGGGATACAGATCTGCAAGGGCTTAGGGCGAACTTGCCGCCTTCTCCAAAAACGTTTCGGCGCTCCGGTCGAGCAGCTTCAGAATGCGGTCGAGATTGGCGCGATCCTTGGCCGACAGCACGGCGCTCAGCCGGCTTTCGATGTCGAGCGCCAGCGGGGCCACGGCGGCCAGGATCTCGAATCCCTCGGGCGAGAGACGCAGGATGGAGCGGCGGCGGTCGGCGGTGTCGGTCGCCCGCTCAATCAGCCGGCGTTCGAGCAGCCGGCCGACCGCGCGGCTCACCCGCACCTTGTCCATATAGGTGCGCCCGGCCACGCCGTTGGCCGAAAGCGGGCCGAACCGGCCGAGCACGGCGATCGCCCGCCATTCCGGAATCGACAGGCCAAAGCGGCGGGCATAGACGCGCGCGATCGCCGTCGAAATGCGGTTGGACAAAACCGACAGCCGATAAGGCAGAAAGGTTTCGAGATCGAGTGGTTCCGCGGCGGAACCAGTGGCGTGAGACGTTGGTTTCATTGGCAACGAATTTGCGGCCGTGTCGCCTTTGCGTCAAGCGTCGCGCGGGCGTGCCGTGCCGGAAAGCGCTGGTAATCAGTTTCATCTGTAACTAATATCGAACCAATACGCTGGCCTCATGAAGGAGAAACCATGTCCGCGCTCGCCATTGCACCGACTGCCCGCGTCGATCTCTGGGACAATCCGATGGGGACGGACGGGTTCGAATTTGTCGAATACACGGCACCCGATCCGGTCGAGCTGGGGCGGCTGTTCGAGCGGCTGGGTTTCGTCAAGGTCGCGCGGCACCGTTCGAAGGACGTGTCGCTGTTCCGTCAGGGCGATGTGAAT
>JAXDMU010000395.1:0-7241 GCA_034665905.1 Aliidongia sp.
CCTGATCAAGGAGCTTCAAGCGCTGATCGCGGCCGAACGGCACGAGCCGGCGGCGGCCTCCGCCGCGTCAGGCGATCTGATCGATGCGGCGACGGCGCGGCTTCAGCAGATCGGCGACGATCTGGTCGATACCGCAACCGTGTTGATCCAGTTGCCCGATGTCGCGGCGTGGAGCCGGGCGGAACTCGAAGACGAGCATGCCCGCAACCGCTGGCTCGCCATCGGCCGACATGTCCTGTCGATTCTGGGGGCGGCGATCCTGGCCGATCTGCTGGTCACCCTCGTCGCAAGACGGCTCCGGCGCCCGCTGGCCCGCCAAGCGGGACCGGGTTGGGGCGCCCGGGCGATCCGGCTGCTGAGCCTGCTGGCGGTCGATGCCCTGCCGATCGCGGCGTTTGCGCTCGCCGGCTATGTCGTGACCTCGATCGTCCAGCCCAAGATCGTCACGGCCCATGTGTCGTCGGTAGCGATCACCGCGATCTTCACTGTGCGCGTGCTTCAGGTGCTGGCCCGCACGCTGTTGCTCAGCCCGCGCGAAACCGGCTGGACGCTGCTGCCGCTCGGGGCCGAAACGAGCAATTATCTCTATATCTGGGTACGCCGCTTCGTGTTCTGGGCGATCTATGGTTTCGCCTTCTGCACGGCGCTGTGGTGGCTGGGCGTGCCGGGTTCGGCCTATGCCGTGATGCTCAAGGCGGTGGCGCTGGTCCTGACCGTGCTGGGCATCGTCTTCACCTTGCAGAATCGCCAGGCCGTTGCCAACTGGCTGCGCCCGATACCGCGGCCGGAGGAAGCAGACGCCACCCTGGCCGATCCGACCGTGTCCGAACCGCCGCCACGGCGGCGCCAGGCCTTCGATCTGCTACGCCATCGGCTCGCCGATTTCTGGCATGTGCTGGTGATCGTCTATATCACCGGCATATTCGCCGTCTATGTCCTGCGCATCGAGAACGGTTTCAGCTATGTCTTCCGGGCGACGGTGCTCAGCATCGTGATCCTGGTGACGGCGAAACTGCTCAACCGGCTCGTCGCCCGCCTGACCGAACGCGGCTTTGCCCTCCATCGCGAGTTGAAGAATCAGTTTCCCACGCTCGAAGCCCGCGCCAACCGCTATCTGCCGATCCTGAATATCATCGTGTCCAGCCTGATCTGGGCGGTGGCGCTGCTGGCGGTGCTGGAGAGTTGGGGGGTCAGCTCGTTTTCCTGGGTCGCGACCGAGACCGGGCGGCGCGTGGCTGGTTCGCTGGTGACCGTGGTCATCATTCTGGCCTTGGCCTTTCTGGTCTGGGAAGTGTTCAACACCGGGATTGACCGCTATCTGGCCGGCGTGACCGGCAATGGCAACCGGATCTCGCGCAGCGCCCGCATGCATACGCTGCTGCCGCTGTTGCGCAACGTGCTGTTCGTCGTGCTGCTGCTCGTGGTCGGGCTGGTCGTGCTGTCCGAGGTCGGGGTCAATATCGCGCCACTGCTCGGCGTCTCGGCGGTGGCCGGCGTCGCCATCGGCTTCGGCTCGCAGGCGCTGGTCAAGGACATCATCACCGGCCTGTTCATCCTGGTCGAGGATACGATGGCAGTCGGCGATGTGGTCGATTTCGGCGGCGGCTTTGCCGGGGCGGTCGAGGGGATGTCGATCCGGACCATCAAATTGCGCGACGGCCAGGGCACGTTGCAGGTCATCCCGTTCGGCGAAGTCACCAAGATCAAGAACCTGTCGCGCGATTTCGCCTATCACGTCATCGATCTGCTGCTGCCTTTCACAACGGATACCGACGCGGTTTCCCGAATCCTGACCGAAATCGGTGCCGAGATGTCGGCCGACCCGACCATCGGGCCGATGATGGCGGCCCCGATCGAGATCATCGGGCTGGTCGCCGCCGGCCTTGAAGGGGTAAAGCTCGAAGCGCGGATCAAGACCCGGCCGCTGAAGCAATGGGCGGTGCAGCGCGATTTCAACCGCCGCCTCAAGCGCGCCTTCGACGCGGCCGGCATCACGCCGCCGGGTGCTGGTCAGACGATCAGCTTCGATCCCAAGGTGATCGAACTGATCGAGCGGTTCGGACCGGGGCGCCGGGAGACAGTCGAGGAGGGGGCTTAATCATCCGCGTGCGCCAGGGCCGCCAGCGTGTCCGGGTCGGGTGCGCGCAACAGTCGCTCCGCCACCGAACGGGCGAAGCCAGCGCGGGCCAGCGTGCCCAGATCCTTTATCCGATAGGCTTCGCGCGTGGCTTCCGGCCGGAACGGGCCGAGCCGGCGGCGGCGGATGAGGGCGGCCGCGGCGGCGAGGTCACCGCCTGGCCGCGATGCCGGCCCGGTCTCGTCATCGGCCTCGCGCAGCACAGCGGCGATCACGCCTTGGCCGACGCCCTTTTCCGCCAACTTCGCCGAGATCGCGCGTGCCGAGGCGCCGCGCCGATGCAGGCTCGCCGTCTTGGCCTCGGCATAGGCCCGGTCGTCGAGCAGCCGGGCCGCGACGAAGCGCCCGATCAGCGCCTCGACCAGGGCGGCCCCGGCCACGGTATCGGTACCGTGAAGCGCTGCCGAACGCCACACCCGCCGCAGCAGCACCCGGCGCAGATTGTCCGACGAGGTGGCAAAGCGTTCCAGATAGAACAGCGCCGAGGCTTCGAGGCTCTCGGCACTGACCGGTTTGGGGATGCGGCGCTCGGCCATGGTTCCGCCTAAAACTGGAAATAGATGAAGGCTTTCTGGATCAGCGGCAGGCTCGCCAGCACCAAGGCCGCCAGCGCGCCCAGCCCGGCCCAGAATACCGGCCGCGCCACGGCCGGCGCCAGGGTGTGCCGCAGCGGAAACCGCCCGACCAGATGGTCGGCACCGATCAGCAGCAAAATCCAGACGCTCATCGCCGGCACGGTCTGTCCAACACCGTGACGCACTCCGGCGAACGCCCTCAGCACCTCGACCGCATCGCCGAAGCCGGCACAGCGGAAGAAGATCCAGGCCAGCAGCACCCAGAGCTGCGTCGCCGCCAAAGCGATGGCGCCCCAAACCCAACCGTCCCACTCGATGCCGGGCGCGAAGCGCTGCCGCAGACCGAGCCAGAGCTTGTGCAGGCACAGACCCAGCCCATGCAGCGTGCCCCACAGCACGAAATTCCAGCTAGCACCGTGCCACAGGCCGCCCAGCACCATCGTCGCCATCAAATTGCGATAGAAGCGCCAGGCCGGCCCGCGATTGCCGCCCAGCGCGATATAGACATAGTCACGCAGCCAGAATGACAGCGACATATGCCAGCGCCGCCAGAACTCAGTCAGCGCTCGGGCGGAATAGGGGTAGTCGAAATTCTTCGGAATGCGATAGCCGAACAACCGCGCCGTGCCGATCGCCAGGGCGGAATATCCAGCGAAATCAAAATAGATCTGGCCATAAAACGCGATGGTCGCGGTCACCATAGCGGCATCATCATACCGGCCGATCTGGCCGAAGACCGGATCGGCCAACGTCGCCAGCGTGTCGGCAATCAGCGCTTTGTAGATCAACCCCTTCAGAATCAAGCGCAGGCCGTGCGCCTGTCCGCTGCGCGAAAACGGCGGCACCCGGCCGAGTTGCGGCATGAAGAAGCCGGCCCGCACGATCGGTCCGGCCACCAACTGCGGAAAGAACGCGATGTAGAGCGCCACATCGGCCAGCGTGCGCGCCGCAACCTTGCCCCGATAGATGTCGATGACATAGCTCATCGCATGGAAACTGTAAAAGCTGATGCCGATCGGCAGCAGGATCCCGGGAAGGGGCAGCGTGACATCCAGCCCGAGCGCCGCCAGCCCCGACACCGCCCCGGCTGCCAGAAACCCGGCATATTTGAACCAGCCGAGCACCGCCAGATCGGTGCCGATGCTGAGCCAGAGCACGCCGCGGCGTCCTTTCCCCATCACCCGCCCGGCGATGTGGGCGTTGAGCGTGACGAACGCCATCAGACCGCAAAAGCGCCAGTCCCACGCCGCGTAGAAGAGATAGCTTGCCGCCAGCAGCAAAAGCTTGCGACCGCGCGGCAGCAGCCAATAGAGCGCGTAGGTGACCCCCAGAAACAGGGCGAATTCGGCGGAGACGAAATTCACGGCAGCATCCCACTTGCCGCCAGACGGCCAGCCAACCACGCCGTATATCGTTCGCGGCCCGGACCCTGCAAATGGGTATCGTCCAGCCAATCTTCGTCATGACCGAGGGCGTCGAGCAGGGCTGGATCTTCGGCTGGAATGCAGGGATATTCGGTCACGGCCCGGCAGAATTGCCGGGCATAGATCGGTTCGCTGGCATCGCGGGACGGCGGCGCATAGAAGCCGAAGCGGATGACGCCGCGGGCACGGAACAGGCCAATCTCCTCCGCGATCGCGTGTCGGGTCCAGGGGCTGGGAACCACGGGGACGCCCGGACCCGGCGATATCGCGGTGTCGGATTGCCCCTCCGTCAGATCCGCCGCGATGGCGGTATCGGCAAAATGGGCGGTTTTGGGCGGCGTGCCGCTAAAGCGGCTGGCGGGGAGTGCCGCCTGCCAAATGCTGTTCGGCAGAAACCCGGCCTGGAGCGCTCGAAGCGCGAAATGAGCGAGCAACTCTGCGGTCAGTGTCAGTCGGTTCGATGGCTCGCCGTCCGGTCCCCAGACCCAATCCAGGCTGAGGCGAAGATTGTCCGCATCAAGCGCCGCGATTTCGCGACGGGTGAACAGATTCCGCTCGAACAGCCTCAGCGGCTGCAAATCGTAATAAGCCGCAATCTCGAACTGCACCACTGTCGGCTGCTGCTTTGCTGCGGCCAGGTAGCGCCGGACATAATAAAGCCGTTCAGGAATCGACAAGCCGCCGAAGCCCAACCGAGCCACCGTCATTTTGTGCCCGGCGGCGTCGAGTGCGGTTTCCAGCCCGGTCTCGTCGATGCCGTACTGGCTGTAGCTCGATCCGACCAGCAGAAGGATTGGCCGGTCGGATTGCAGATTGGCGAGATATTTCAGCATCTCCATGGCCTGGAGATTGGGCACCAGACCGAGGCGCGGCAGCAGGGCGCCGAGCGCGGCTTCGGCGCCGACGAACCCGCCGAGCGCCAGCATCGCAGCGGATGCAACGCCCCAGCGGCCACGGCGGCTCCTGGGCAGAAGCTGCGTCGCGGCCAGCAGCAAGGCAGCCCAGGCGAGCGTGCCGGCCGGCGGCTCCGCCAGGGCCGCCGCGCCGCCGACGATCAGACCCGCGATACCAAGCAAAAGCGCCGGGCGATGTCGCGCGAAAAAGCCCGTGCGGGGCCAGACGGCCCAAACTATCCCGGCGGTCGCCGCCAGGGCGATCAATAGAGCGGCGGCACTCCACGGCACCCATAACGCCAGGCGCCGATCCGACGGGGCGGGATCGGTGTCGGCGGGCATCGCAAAATACACCGCACCGTGCCAGATTGAGAAGCCGATCCCCTGGTTCCGGATGGTGTCGTGCGGCTGATGCGGCGGCCCGAGCTTCTGCCAATAGCGCGCGCACAGACTGTCCGAGGCCTGGGCGAAGGCGGGGCCGGCCAGCCGGCACAGCCGCGCCTCGGGACCGTCGGGCATCGTCGGCACCCAATCCAGTAAATCCGCATCGACCGGGTGGCGATCCTCGTCCAGCGCCGGATCGTCGAGCGGCGCGATCCAGGCATGGCCCATCTCGGAATGAGCACCGTGCAGCCATTCGAAATGCCCAAGCCAAGGCAATTGCCCGTGCAAAAATGCAAAGAGCATCAGAATCGACAGCGAGAGCGCCGCCATCGCGCGGCGGGTTGCGGCGGATCGTGCCGTCATGTGGCGCCAAGCCGGTGCGTCGCTTCGCGCAGGAAGGCGATCACCGCATGCCGGTCGCCGATCGCGCGGAGGCGGGCATTGGGGATGCGGTCGCCGATGCGCAGTTCGATGGTCCGACCGATCTTGTTCGCGACCTCGTGAAACAGCAGCGACAGTTTCAGCGTCTGCCCGATATTGCCCGCGATCTGGTAAAGCCGGCTGTTCTGGCCGTAAAAGAACACCGGCAGCACGTCGGCGTCGCTGCCCAGCACCAGCCCGGCGGTCAGCGTCTTCCAATCGAGATCGACCGCCGCACCACGCATGCCACGGGACAGCGCCACCCCGCCGCTAGGAAAGACGATGAGCGCACCCCCCGCTTCCAACAGATCGCGCGCCGCCCGCCGTGCCGCGACATTGTTTTCCAGGGCCGCGCGCGTTCCGGAAAAATCGACCGGAATGATATGGTCGCGCACTTCCGGCGCCTGATGCAGCACGCGATGGGTCATGATCTTGTAGTCGCGGCGGATGCGCGCGGTCATCCAGCACAAGATCACGCCATCGACCACGCCGAACGGATGATTGGCGATGATCACGACCGGCCCCTTGGCGGGGATCTGGTCGGCCGGCGGGCGGTCTGTGCGGATGGTGAGTCTGAGCGCCTCGACCGCATCGTCCCAGAACAATTCCGGCGGACGGCCCCGCTTGGCATGGCGTTCATAAAGCCGGCGAATCCGCGGCTGCCCGGTCAACGCCTCGATGACGCGGATCACCAGCCGCGACAGGCGGCCGACCTCGGGCGAGGCGTAGGTAAAGGAAGGGCGGTGGTCTGGGTAGGATTCCATGGCCTTGCGCATGTCGTGCGGTGCCACGATGGCGCGCATCATCGGGAAAATGCCGCTTCAGGGGAAGTGTCTCAAGGGTTTTCGGGATAAAGCCGTGCGGTCGGGTGGCACGGGGGTGACGACGGCGACTTGAAAAATGCCGTGACAGGACCGATCATGGCACGGGAAAGTTTTGACCCGATCACGCCACGACCGGCCAATAGGCCCGAGATGCACCAGAATCTGTATTTGCGGAGTAGCACATGAAAAGCATCGTGATCACGGGTGTTTCCACCGGCATCGGCTGGCGTACCGCCAAGGTGGCGATCGAACAGGGCTTTCGCGTCTTCGGCAGCGTGCGCAAAGCCCCTGCCCAAACGGCTGCTCGACCGCCTGATCGGCGGCCGGCTCGGGCTTACGGCGAAAGGGTAGGAGGGCGGCATGGATGTTGGCAGTCGCGCGTAACGACGAGGCGGTGGTAGTATATCACAGAGTTTAATACGGTGATTAGTAGACTGTTATCATAATTCCCAATGTTAAAGTATCAGAGGAGAAGGTATTCGGTAGAGCATTAGGTAGGCAAGGCATAAATAATTTTATTAATTATTTGACATGAGGAATAAATATAAGATGATGAGATTCGTTCAAGGTTTGAGATTTGCAAA